>JALZIL010000430.1 GCA_030860305.1 Actinomycetota bacterium | reverse complement strand
TGTTGGGACACACTAGGGGCGTGAACTTCGACGTGACGATCGAGATCCCCAAGGGCGTACGGAACAAGTACGAGTACGACCACCGCACCGGCCGGATCAAGCTGGACCGCCGACTGTTCACCGCGACGCACTATCCCTCCGACTACGGCTTCATCGAGGACACGCTCGGGCAGGACGGCGACCCGCTCGATGCCCTGGTGATCCTCGACGAACCCACCTTCCCTGGCTGCCTGATCACCTGCCGGGCGATCGGCATGTTCCGGATGTCGGACGAAGCCGGCGGCGACGACAAGGTGCTCGCGGTGGCCGCGACCGACCCGCGGATGGAACACATGCGCGACGTCTACCACGTACCGGAGTTCGACAAGCGCGAGATCGAGCACTTCTTCAAGGTCTACAAGGCACTGGAGCCGGGCAAGTCCGTCGCGACCGGCATCTGGGTGGGCCGGGACGAGGCCGAGGCGGAGATCCACGCCTCCTACGAACGGGCGAAGGAAGCCGGCCATCACGGTACGGCCAGCGACGTGGATGCCGGCGTCACCGGACCAGCCAGCGCTGATCCCGATCACTGATCCTCGGGTGGCCACCGGACGGGCAGTGGGTGGTCCGATGGTCGTGACGGCCGTAGCCTGACCGTACGGGCGGCGCGAGTCCAAGGAGAACACATGAGCGATCCAACGACGGACGACACGACCGCGGTTGCCGCCGAGGACACCGACGTGACCGACGAACTGGTGACCGAGGAACTGGTGACCGAGGAACTGGTCGAAGAGGTCTCTATCGACGGCATGTGCGGCGTCTACTGACCGCTGCGATGACAGCCGCCGACAACGGCGCTGCCGGCTTCGACTCCAGCGCGGCCTATCAGTTGCACCGCCAGGCCGAACTGCGTGACGAGGCGTTCGGCGCTCTTGCCTACCACTTCGGTACCCGGCGGCTGTCGTTTCTCAAGGCACCGATCCTGGTCGAAGTCGTTCGGGCGTTGGATGCCTCGATGTCGGTGGACGAGGCCGTCGAGCGTTGTGCCGTACCGGAATCGCAGCGAACCGCAATCCTGCAAGCGCTGGCCGGCCTGGCCGGCTCCCAGATGATCGAACGACGAGTTACCGAATCGCGGGTGACCCGACCGAGGGCATGGAGCGAACCGGCCGAAGGAGTCTCGCTGTGACGGTTCTGGCCAACCGACCGACCAAGCTGGTCGACCATTTCGCCCTCGGCTTGAACGCGCCGATCTGCCTGACCTGGGAGCTGACCTACGCCTGCAACCTGGCCTGCGTGCACTGCCTGTCCTCATCCGGACGGCGCGACCCGCGCGAGCTGAGCACCGCTGAATGCAAGGCGGTCGTCGACGAACTCGAGCGCATGCAGGTCTTCTACGTCAACATCGGCGGCGGGGAACCGACGGTGCGTCCGGACTTCTGGGAACTGCTGGACTACGCGATCGACCATCACGTCGGGGTGAAGTTCTCCACCAACGGCGTCAAGCTGGACACCGCCGCCGCCCGGCGGCTGGCCGCGACCGACTACGTCGACGTACAGATCTCGGTGGACGGCGCGTCGGCTGATGTGAGCGACGCGGTCCGCGGCGGTGGTTCGTTCGGTACGGCGATTCGAGCGATGGAGAATCTCGCCGCTGCCGGTGTCACCGGTTTCAAGATCTCGGTCGTGGTGACCCGGCACAACGCCGGGCAACTCGACGAGTTCAAGCGCCTTGCTGACCGGTACGGCGCCCAGCTGCGCCTGACTCGGCTGCGGCCCTCCGGTCGCGGAGCCGACGTATGGGCGGATCTGCACCCCACCGCGTTGCAGCAGCGCGAGCTGTACCAGTGGCTGGTCGCCCACGGCGAGCAGGTCCTCACCGGCGACAGCTTCTTCCACCTGTCCGGCCTCGGCGATCCGCTGCCTGGGCTGAACCTGTGCGGGGCCGGTCGGGTGGTCTGCCTGATCGACCCGATCGGTGATGTCTACGCCTGCCCGTTCGCGATCCACGAGCAGTTCCTGGCCGGAAACGTCCGCTCGCCCGGGGGCTTCCCATCGGTGTGGCGCGCCTCGGAGCTGTTCGCCTCGTTGCGCAAGCCCGACAGCGGCGGGACCTGCTCGTCGTGTTCGATGTTCGATGCCTGCCGCGGTGGCTGCATGGCCGCGAAGTTCTTCACCGGCCTGCCGCTGGACGGCCCCGACCCTGAGTGCGTGCAGGGCTACGGCGAGGCCGGACTGGCTGCATCGAAGGCCTCGGCGAGACCAGTGCCGACCGGCGACCACTCACACCGCGGACCAGTCCGCGGCCAGCCCGCCGGCGCGGTCCCGGTCGCATTGCTGACCCGTCGCCCCGACCGGGCCTGTGATGAAAACCCCCTCGCCGGGCTCTGACCCGAGTGAATGAGGGGAGGATGACTGGGTTGGGTACGTAACAGGGGTCCCCTGAGCCGTCACTTGGCAGTGGCCCGGGTGAACCCGTCCGGGATCAGCACGTCCTGCGGAACAAGGTCGTGGATCGAGGCTCGGCCCAGCGCCATCAGGGCAGAGTCGATGCCACTGCGCAGGATGTCCAAGACGTTGCTCACCCCGGCCTGGCCGTTCGCGGCCAGCCCCCAGAGATACGCCCGGCCGATCATCACCGCATCGGCGCCCAGCGCCAGCGCCTTGACGACGTCACCACCACGGCGGATTCCACCGTCGAGCAGGATTTCCACCTGTCCGCCGACGGCTTCCACGATGCCCGGCAGCACCCGGATCGGCGACGGGGTGGAGTCGAGATTGTTGCCGCCATGGTTGGACACCGAGATCGCCGAGGCGCCGACGTCCACCGCGCGCTGGGCGTCGGTTGGCCGCATGATGCCCTTCACCATGAACGGCCCGTCCCACTGTTCACGCAACCAGCCGACATCCGACCAGGTGGGCAGCGGGGTCTGCATCCACTCGCCGTACGCGCCGAAGAAGGTCGGTGCCGGCTGGCCGGGCCGGGCCATGTTCGGAACTGTGAGATCGGGGATGCCGCCGGCGCGTAGGAAGCTCAGCAGCCAACGCGGCCGAAGCGCCCCCTCCGGGGCGAAATGCAGCAGCGCCCGCAGATCGATTCTCTCGGGGATGACCGGACTGCCCCAGTCCCGGCCCTGGGAGAAGGTCCAGTCCAGCGTGACGATCATTCCCTTGGCCCCCGCGGCACGGGCCCGATCGAGCCGCTGCAGCAACGTCTCGCGATCACCGCACCAGTAGATCTGGAAGAACGTCTTCGGGTTCGCCGCCACCACCTCCTCGATCGCCTTGCTGGCGAAGGAGCTGAGTCCCAACGCGGTCCCCGCGGCGGCGGCGCCCTGCGCAACTGCCACCTCGCCCTCGGGATGCACAGCCTGGACTCCGGTGGGGGACAGCAGGACCGGAATCGAGATCTCCTCGCCCATCACGGTGGTGGACATCGCGCGCTCGCGCGGAAGTTCAGCGGTGTGCGGCAGGAACTCCAGCTCGCCGAATGCGGCGAGGTTGTCCTTCAGCGTGCGGCCAGCTTGGCCCCCAGCAATGAGGGCTGCGTAGACCGACTTCGGCAGGCGGCTGCGCGCCCGGCGCTGTGCCTCGGCAACCGTCTCGAACCACTCTCCAGGCACCTACACAACGGTAGTGCTCGGCGCCGATCGGACAGGCTTCGGATCGGTCGAGCGACCCTCTCGCCGGTGGCCTTGCACCGATAGCCTCGCGAGGTGCAGAACCGGACGCCAATTCCGACCACGGCCCTGGATGCGCTGCCCTGGACCGCGATTGCACAGCCCGCCGTCGCGGTCGTCGTTGCGCTGGGGTCGACAGAACAGCACGGCCATCACCTTCCTTTCGACACCGACACAGCGGTGGCCGTCGAACTGGCCCGCGGTCTGGCCGCCAGCCGCCCGGACCTGGTTCTGGCGCCACCGCTGGCCTATGGCGCCAGCGGCGAACATGAGGGTTTTCCTGGGACCCTCTCGATCGGCTGCGACGCCTTGGAGTTGGTGCTCGTCGAGCTCGGCCGTTCGGCCGCTCGCTGGGCCACCCGACTCCTGGTGGTGAACGGTCACGGCGGCAACCTGGCGCCGCTGGAGGCAGCCGTAGGACGGCTTCGGTACGAGGGGCGCGAGGCCGCTTACTGGTCACCGCAGCTACCGGATGGCGACGCGCACGCCGGCCGTACCGAGACGTCGCTGATGCTGGCGGTACGGCCGGCCGCCGTGCGCACCGGCGCAGCCGTCGCTGGGCCGACGGACCCACTCAGTGCCCTGCTGCCGCAGATCAAGGCGGCCAATCTGGCCGTGATCAGCCCCAGCGGAGTGCTCGGCGACCCTTCAGGAGCCAGCGCGGAGGAGGGCAGAACGCTGCTCAGTCATCTGCTCGCAGAGCTGGACGCAGCCGTGGGCCGATGGTTGGCCGGTGGAGCGGGCGGCCGGCTCGGTGAGGAATAGCGTCCCGCGAAGAGGTGAGAGCGGCTCTGCCGGTGTGAAGCATCGAGGGATTGCAGCAGGCTTCGGGCGCCCTGCGGCTCGACGCCTGCTGCTGATCTCCGGAGCAGTGGCGGCAGTTTCCCTAGCCGGCGGCATCGCAGTTCTCTCCCTGGCTGGCAACTCTCATTCACCTGCTGAGAGCGGTCACTCTGCCGCACCTTCCTCGAGCGCCGCGGTCAATCCGGGCGTCATCGGCGACCCGGGCGTGATCGGCCTAGTCGGCCCGGATGGGGTTGTGGCCGTTGTCGCCAACGCGAACCAGAACGGGTCCGAACAGGCCGTTGTCTCAGGGCGGCTTGAGAAGCTCCCGGGCGGATGCGTCGGGCTCGTAGGGGACGGCGGAAATGTTGTGGTTGTCTGGCCGGCCGGAACCACCTTCTCCGAGGACTCGACTGGCCTCGACGTGCCTCTTTACGGTGCAATCAGGTATGGGAGCCAATTCAGAACCGCTGGCGGCTACGTCACGATCGAGGAATGGGTCCACCGCGCTGAGCTGCCCCCAGACTGCGATGCAACGGATGTCGCCCACATCTCCGCATGGCCCGACTAGACCTCCTGGCCGGCGGAACCTGAACCCGAACCTCAGCCGAGCAGTCATACGCATGTGGCATAGCTTTCGCCGATTGCCTGGTGGAGCGGGCGGCCGGCTGAGCCGCGCGTAGGGTCCGCCAACGTGGACCAGCAGCCCCGAGTCGCCGTGGTCACCGGTGCGGCACGGGGAATCGGCGCAGCGGTCGTGAACCACCTGGCGGGAGACGGCTGGGGCGTCGTCGCGGTGGACGCGTGCGCGGACGACCCGGCGGTGGGCTACCCGCTCGGGACCCGGGCGGAGTTGGCCGCGGTGTGCGCTCCGTACGGCCACGCGGTACAACCGGTCGTGGCCGACGTACGCCACCCGGCCGGACTCGAGCAGGCCGTGGCCGTAGCGGAGGCCACCTTCGGCGGGCTGGACGCCGCGGTGGCCGGGGCAGGCATCATCGCCGGCGGCCGCGACGCGTGGGAGACCGACCAGCAGACCTGGCGGGTGCTGCTTGACGTCGACGTGCTCGGTGTGGCAAACCTGGTCCGGGCCGCCGTCCCGGCGCTGCTGCGCCGCCCGGAGCCGCGCTCCGGCCGGTTCGTGGCGATCGCCTCGGTTGCGGGCCACCAAGGGTTGTGGCGATTGTCGGCCTACAACGCCGCCAAGCATGCGGTCGTCGGGCTGATCAAGGGCCTGGCCATGGATCTTCGCGGTACCGGCGTCACCGCAACCGCCGTCAGTCCCGGCTCCACCCGCACGCCGATGCTGGAGGCGACGGCCGCCATCTACGACCTGCAGTCCGTCGAGGAGTTCGCCGCCTCCCAGCTCACCGGGTCCCTGCTCGACCCGCGGCAGGTCGCGGCGGCGATCGGCTGGCTGTGCTCGGTCGACTCCGCGGCGATCACCGGCAGTGTGCTGCACGCCGACGGCGGCTTCACCGGATGACCGATCGACCCGGATGATCCACCGCGGACCGAGCCGGACGCGGCCGCCTACCGGCACTCCCCCGTCGGCGTCCCGTCTCCCGGACGGCTTCAGTGTGCAGCTGGCTCCGGGCCTTCGGCGACTCAACCGCGGCCGGGTACTGCTCGGTGGGGCGCCGATCCGACTGCTCCGGCTGTCCGGCACGGCAGTCGACCTGCTCGCCGGCCGTTCGACGCTCCGGGTCTGCGACGACACGACCGCTGCCCTGGCCCGGCGCCTGCTGGACACCGGGGTCGCCCATCCTCGCCCTGAGGGCCCGAAGAATCCCGACGACGTCACCGTCGTTGTGCCGGTCCGCGATCGGCCCGGGGGGCTCGGACAGTTGCTTGCCGCGATACGCCGTACCGTCGGGCCGATCCGGGTTGTCGTCGTGGACGACGGCTCGCGCGATGTCCTGGCCGTAGGTCGGGTCTGTGCCACGCACACCGCAACTGTCATCCGGCACGAGGTCGCGAGCGGGCCGGCCGCCGCCCGCAACGCGGGGCTGGCCGCCGCCACGACGCCGTACGTCGCCTTTCTCGACTCCGACAGCGCGCCGGTCGACGGTTGGCTGGATCGCCTGCTGCCGCATCTGGACGATCCACTCGTCGCGGTGGTCGCTCCGCGGATCGTGGCGGCCGAAGGCGGCGGCTCGGGCTGGCTAGCGTCGTACGAGAAGGCGGCGAGCTCGTTGGACCTCGGCCGATACGAGGGGCAAGTCCATCCGCACAGCCGCCTCCCGTACGTCCCCAGCGTCGCTCTGCTCGTACGGCGAACGGCCTTGGCCGGTGGGTTCGACCAGATGATGCACGTCGCGGAGGACGTCGACCTCGTGTGGCGACTGACCTCAGCCGGCTGGCGGGTCCGGTATGAGCCAAAAGCCCTTGTTGCCCACCGGCATCCGGCCTGCGTCGTGGCGTGGGCTCGACGGCGGGTCTTCTACGGCACTGGGGCGGCCGACCTAGCCGCCCGCCACGGGTCGGCCGTCGCGCCGATAGTGATCTCGCCCTGGTCCGCCGCGGCCTGGCTGGCGCTGCTGACCGGACGGCGTCGCGGACCGCTGTGTGCCGCGGCAATCCTGGCCGGAGCGACGGCCCGGCTGGCCCGTCGGTTGGCCGATGTCAGGCTGCGGTGGCCGTTGGCCGCTCGGCTGGTGGGAATGGGCTCGCTGTTCGCCGGTCGGCAGCTTGGCTCCGCGGTCGTCCGGCACTTCTGGCCGGTGAGCGTGCTCGTGGCCGCCACTGGCCGTCGCACTCGCCCGTGGTTCGTGCTGATCGCGGTTGTGGATGCGGTCATCGGCTGGTGGCCGCTCCGTCGTCAGGTTCGGTTGCCCACATTCCTCCTCTTCCGCCGCCTGGACGACCTCAGCTACGGAGCCGGCCTGTGGTGGGGAGCGTTCCGGTCGCGCAGTCTGCGAGCGTTGGCCCCCAAGATCGGACCGGCCTGAACCAGCCAGGACGACCGGTCAACTCAGCACTCGGCGCAGGGCGCTGGCGATTTCGCCGACTCCACCGACCGACTGGCTGATCCCACCGCCATGCGCGGCCAGCGCGGCCCCGGCAACCACCGACTCGGCTGTGGGCAGCGGCAGCAGAACATGCAGTCGGTCGAGCCCGGCAAGTGCTGCCTCCGGCGGTGACCCGGTGGTGTGCAGGCAGTCGGAGAGCAGTACGGCGACCCGCTCGTCGGCCACGACACCACTCAACTGGACCCCCGCCGCGGTGAGCGCGGCTGCCAGGTCGGTCATCCCGTGGCCGCGCAGCGAGATCAGATCACCGACGACCAGTTCCGGCGAACGTCGTACGCCCTGCGCCTGCAGTACCCGCACCGTGTCGCTGAAGGACAGAACGCTGGGGTCGAGCCGATCGTCAGCCGCAAGGACCACGCCGGCAGCGGCCACGGCTGCCAACGCGACAGCGAGCCCGGTCATCGACCCGCTGCAGTCCACGATCAGGCACAGCGCGCGGCGGTGCGCCGTCCAGTTCCTGGTGACCAGGTCGTGTGCGGTCACCGGCCCGATGCCCGACCATCGGTCCAGCGTGCGTTCGATGTCGACGTCGCCGTCGTCGCGGCGTCCCGGCGCGAGTCGGCGGGTTCCGCGGGCCGGTGACTGTCCGACCCGCGCCAGGCCGATGAAGACCCGGCTGGCCAATGTCCTTGCCAGCGCCCGCATCTCCCGGTCGGTGGCTAATGCCATGTCGGCCAGCAGGGCGCTCGCCGCGTCCGGGTTCTCGGCCAGCAGTGTTGCCAGCACAGCTTCGTCGATGTCGCCGACCTCGGGTGAGACCTTGCCGAAGTCCTCGTGCCGAGCTGCGAGCTCGCTCCGGCTCACCTGCCGGCGGGCGGCACCGGTCTTTCGGTCTCGACGCAATGCGGACTTGGACTGGGGTTCGGGCCCGCCGGATGCTGGCGGCGGGCCGTCAGCTTTTCCCTGGCCGTCCCCAGGATCATCGTCGGCGTCGGAGTCGGGATCGTCCTCGTCCTCCGAGCCCGGCGGAGGCATGTGCTCGGGCCACACGTCGTCGAGGATCTCGTCGATCACCGACTCCGCCGAACGGTCCAGACCGTCCGCGATCCGGATCCGCCCGGACAGTGCGGCGTAGGCAGCGTCGCGGGTGGTCTCGCGGGCTCCGTCGGCCGACAGTCCGTACCCGCCGCGCAGCCGGAGCAAGCCGCCCAGCAGCAGCACCAGGTCGATCGCGCCACGGACCGAGGACCCCATGCGTATGTCGCGGTGCTCCCGGGTGGCGCGGACCATCCGTACGGCCAAGCCGATCGGCGAGGGATCACCGCCGGTCGCGGCAGCAACGATCGACCGCTCACCGGCGGCGTCCTGATAGCCCAGTACGACGCGGCACATCCGATCGGCGATGGCCTGACCGACCCGGGCGGTCCCGACCGCATCGAAGGGATTCATCGCAGCGATCAGCCGGAAACCCGATGCGGCATGGACGGTTCCCAGCCGCGGTACGGCGATCTCACCCTCCGTGAGCACGGTGATTAGGACGTTGAGGGTCTCCTCGGGAACCCGGTTCAGTTCTTCCAGGTAGAGCAGGCCGTTGCCGCGCATGGCGGTCAGCAGCGGGCCGTCGATGAAGTTCTCGGGGGAATACCCGCCCGCCATGACCTGTGACGGGTCGTACTGACCGATCAACCGCGCAGGGGTCAGTTCGGCGTTGCCCTCGACGAAGACGACGTCCTTGCCGACGTCACGGGCGATGGCGCGCAACAACGTCGACTTGCCGGTGCCGGGCGGCCCTTCCAGCACGACGTGCCGCGACGTCTGCAGCGCGACGGTCAGCACCTCGCGTTCACGCCGCAAGCCGATCACCGGCACCGCAGACGGCACGCGGCCGCCGAAGTACGTCGGCAGGTCAGGCGCTCAGTGGCGCAGTGTCATACTTGATGACACCGCGGATGTTCTTGCCGGCCACCAGATCGTCGTAGCCCTCGTTGACCTGGTCCAGGGTGTAGGTCTTGGTGATCAGCTCGTCGAGCTTGAGGTCACCGGACTGGTAGAGCTCGACCATCTTCGGGATGTCGTGGAACGGGTCGCCTGAGCCGAACAGCGAGCCCTTGATCGTCTTCTCGAACAGCGTCAGCAACGCCCCCGGAAGCTCGATCGTGGTCTTGCTCGGGTCGGCCAAACCGGTGACGACGACCGTGCCGCCCTTGCGGATGGCATTGAAGGCGCTGGTCACGACCGCCGAGTCGACCACCCCGACCGTGACGATTGCCTTGTCGGCGCCGACTCCCCGGGTGAGCTCGGTGATGAGCTCCTGTGCCTCCTCGGCAGTTTCGCAGGTGTGTGT
>JALZIL010000414.1 GCA_030860305.1 Actinomycetota bacterium | reverse complement strand
TCGCGTCGGTGGCTGTGGAGTTCGGTGCCGTCGGTTCACCCGAAGCGATGGCGGGTCCGCCCGGCATCATCGCCAGCGTCCTTGCCCTGGTGGGTGTCTTTGCGCTCGTGGTCGGGGTCATCGCCCTCTATGCCGCACAGTCTGCGACCTTCGGTCGGCTCGGGTTGTCCGGTGTCCTGTTGGCCCTGTTCGGTGCCACATTGACCCTCGGTGGAATCTGGAGCCAGGTCTTCGTCGTTCCAGGCCTGCACCAGGCCGCGCCCGACGTACTGGCCGACGGTGGGCTGACCACGGTACTGGTCGGCTTCGTGGTGTCCTACTCCCTGCTCGGGCTCGGCGGACTTCTCTTCGGGATCGCCAGCCTCCGCGCCGAGGTTCTTTCGAGGTGGACATCCATCGTGATGATCGTTGGTGGGGTGGTCTGCTTCGCTCCGTTGCCGGCTCGATACCTGGTGCTCGCTGTCGCCATCAGCCTCGCGGCGGCGCGGTTGAGGTCAGGCGTGCGTACGACTCAGGGTGAGCCGGCGATCGCCGTGGCCGGACCAGGAACAGCGTTGTCCACAGGCTGATGCCGGGGCGTCCACAATCGGTATGTCACCGGTCCGTCAGGCGCCGCGGGCGGTCAGCCTGGAGCGGTGCACCCCAAGGACGCGCTCGGCGCGCATGGCGAGGATCTTGCAGCCGCTCATCTGGTCGAGGCCGGACTCAAGGTTCTCGATCGGAACTGGCGTTGCCCGATCGGCGAGCTCGACATCGTCGCGCGCGAGGGCAACACCCTGGTGTTCTGCGAGGTGAAGACCAGGCGCAGCAACGCCTTTGGCGATCCCGCGGAAGCAGTCACCTGGCGCAAGGCCCGCAAGCTGCGGCAACTGGCCGGACAGTGGCTCTCCGAGCATGATGAGCACGCTCGTGAGGTCCGCTTCGATGTGGTCGCCGTGCTGGCGGGCGTCGGGCAACCGGCGACCGTACGGCACCTCCGGGCGGCGTTGTAGATGTCGCTGGCCCGGACCTGGTCAGTCGGGCTGGTGGGCCTGTCGGGTGGTGTCGTCGAGGTCGAGGTCGACCTGTCGGCGGGCCTGCCCGGCATGGCCATCGTAGGTCTGGCCGACACCGCTGTCAGGGAGTCCCGAGATCGCGTACGAGCCGCGGTGCTCAACAGCGGGTTGGACTGGCCGAACCGCAAGATCACCATCGGCCTGTCACCGGCCACCCTGCCGAAGCATGGAAGCGGTTACGACCTGGCCCTCGCCGTGGGCGTCCTGGCGGCCAGTGAGCAACTGCCGTCCGGGGTAGCCGAGAAATTCCTCTTCCTCGGCGAGCTGGGCCTCGACGGCAGGGTGCGAGCCATCCGTGGGGTCCTCCCGGCGGTACGAGCCGCTGTGAAACGCGGCCATCAGCAGGTGGTCGTCGCCGACGACAACGGGTCGGAGGCCCAACTCGTGGGTGATGCCGACGTCTGGGTCGGTGCGACGCTGAGCGAGGTTGTGGCATTCCTGCGTGGCGATCAGCCCGGGCAACGTCCGGCACCGGTCGACGAGCCGCCACCGCCCGAGGTGCCAGACCTGATCGACGTGGTGGGGCAGGCGGCCGGTCGGCTGGCGCTGGAGATCGCCGCTGCCGGGGGTCATCACCTGCTGCTCACCGGGCCACCGGGAGCCGGAAAGACGATGCTGGCCGAACGGTTGCCGGGCATTCTCCCGCCACTCACCGACGACGAGGCCCTCGAGGTGACCGCAGTGCACTCCCTGGGCGGCAACCTCCCCCGCGGTGCCCCGCTGATCCGCCGGGCGCCATTCGAGAGCCCGCATCACACCGCGACCATGCCGGCCCTGGTCGGCGGCGGATCTCCGATGGCCCGTCCAGGCGCCATCTCCCGGGCACACCGCGGCGTGCTCTTCCTCGACGAGGCGCCCGAGTTCACCCGGGGGTTGCTCGACTCCCTGCGCCAGCCGCTGGAGAAGGGCAGCGTGTCGTTGCACCGGGCCGCTGGGGTGTCGACCTATCCGTGCCGCTGCCAGCTGATCCTGGCTGCGAACCCCTGTCCGTGTGCCCCGGCGACCGGTGACGCGGACTGTGGATGTACCTCGATCGTCCGGCGCCGCTACGCCGACCGGCTGTCCGGGCCGCTGTTGGATCGGGTGGACCTGCAGGTCGGCCTGCCGGCAGTCTCCCGGCGTGCGCTGCTAGACGACCTGGCCCCTCGAGAAGGGTCGGCGGAAGTGGGCGCGCGGGTCGAACAAGCACGGGCGGCCGCGGCAGCCCGATTGTCGGCCTGGGGGAGACGGCTCAACAGCGACGTTCCCGGCGCCGTGCTGCGCGAGGGTCTGCGGCTGCCGCGGACAGCGCTGGCCAGCGCGGAACTGGCTCTCGACCGTGGCCTGCTCTCGGTGCGCGGATTCGATCGGGTCCTGAGGGTCGCTTGGACGTTGGCTGATCTGGCTGGAATGTCCAGCCCGAGCGCTGCTGAGGTGGACGCGGCTGTCGGGCTCCGGCTGCGGCGGACCAGATGAGCGCGCACCCTGACCAGAGCGTCGTTGTCGATGAGGAGACTCGGGTTGCCAGGGCGTGGCTCAGTCGAGCCGTCGAACCCGGCCTCGCCCTCATGCATGGATTCGTGAGTGCCGTCGGTCCGATCGCGGCGATGCGATCGCTTCGCTCGGCGCAGGCACCGGCACCGGTGCAGGCACTGGTGGGCGCGCGGTATGACGAGGACCTGGTGGCGGCAGACCTTGCAGCCGCGGCGTCGACCGGAGCGCGGCTGGTTTGCCCGGGTGACCCGGAGTGGCCAGCGGACTCGCTGCACGCCATGTCGGTGGCCACGGCCATGGGTGTCGAGGGCATCGCCCCGCCGCTGGCACTGTGGGTTCGTGGCACCGGTGATCTGGCGAGCCTGACTGGTCGAGCGGTCGCAATCGTCGGCGCTCGCGCGTCGACGTCATACGGCACAGAGCAGGCCGCGCAACTGGCCTTCGATCTCGCCGAACGCGGTTGGACGATCGTCTCCGGCGGCGCCTTCGGCATCGATGCCGCAGCCCATCGAGGCGCGCTGAGTGCTGCAGCGCCGACGATCGCGGTCCTGGCCGGTGGCATCGATCGCAATTACCCGGCAGCGCACGCGGCGTTGTTCGAGCGGATCGCCCAGGACGGTCTGCTGGTCAGCGAGTGGCCACCGGGATGCGCGCCCTACCGGCATCGATTCTTGATTCGAAATCGGCTGATCGCGGCACTCGGTGCAGGCTGCGTGGTCGTTGAGGCCTCTGCCCGGTCCGGGGCGCGGCACACCGCTGGTCGGGTTCAAGAACTGGGCCGGCCCGTCATGGCAGTTCCCGGTCCGGTGACGTCGGCGATGTCAATCGGCACGCATGCGCTGTTACGGGACACCGAGGCTCGGCTCGTCACCTGTGTCGCGCACGTGATCGAAGAGATCGGCCACCTCGGCGTGGACCTCGCCCCGCCAACGCGTGGGCCGGACACGGCGCGCGACGCACTGTCCCCCGTTCAAGCCCGAACGTTGGAGGCGTTGCCGACCGGGCGGCCGGTGCTGCCAGAGCAGCTCGCACGTGCCGCCGGGCTGAGCGTGTTGGAGGTGCTCGGCGCGCTTCCGGCCCTGGAGACCCGAGGCTTCGCGGAGTGCACCGACGGAGCGTGGCGGATAGTCCGCCAACGCAGCGGATGACGGGCGGCGTGGCCGCTTGACCCTGGACATTGGCTGCCCGACTGTCAACCGGTGAGTCGGCCCCGCCCCCGCCCGGGCAGTACCGAGTTGCCGGCTGCGCTGGGTGCCGCGCTGAATGACTTCTTGCACTCCCTCGCGCTGACCCGCAACCTCTCGCTGCACACGGTCCGCGCCTATCGGGGCGACGTCCGCGGACTGTTGGAGCACCTCATCCGCCACGGGACGCAGGACCTGGCCGATCTGGATCTCAGCGTGCTACGCAGTTGGCTGGCTCAACAGCAGACCCTCGGCGCGGCTCGGTCGACCTTGGCCAGAAAGGCAGCTGCGGCTCGCACGTTCACCGCTCATGCGCGTGCGGCCGGCTGGATCTCGGTCGATCCGGGTATGCGGCTGTCCAGCCCGCGGGCACATCGGTCACTTCCGGTGGTGCTGAATGCCGACCAGGCAAGGGCAGTGGTCGACGCGGCCGGCCGACGCGCCTCGGACGGAAACGTCGAGGGCGCCGACACCGCCGGCAGCGACCCGGGCGCTCGGGTCCAGCGTGCCGTCGCCACGCGTGATCGGCTCGTGCTGGAACTTCTCTACGGCTGCGGAATCAGGGTCAGCGAGCTGGTCGGGCTTGATCTCGGGGACATCGACTCGGCTCGACGGGTGGTACGGGTCTTCGGTAAGGGCAGCAAGGAACGGGTGGTCCCCTACGGGTTGCCCGCCGAGCGCGCGCTGGAGGTCTACACCGGGGCGGGTCGGCCGGTACTGGCCAGGGCCGACAGTGGTCCGGCGATTTTTCTCGGCAGGAAAGGCGGTCGGCTCGGGCAACGTGAGGCAAGGCGGATCGTGCACCTAGCCGTTGCAGCGGTCCCGGAGACCCCGGACATCGGCCCGCACGGTCTACGGCACAGCGCGGCGACACACGTCCTCGAAGGAGGGGCGGACTTGCGCAGCGTGCAGGAGCTTCTCGGGCACGCGAGCCTGGCGACCACGCAGATCTACACCCACGTCAGCGCTGAACGGCTCAAGGCGGTCTATCGGCAAGCGCATCCGCGCGCCTGATCCGCCTGCGCGTGCACACGCCCAGCCCGAGCACCCCGACGGCGAGCGGCCCGGCCGTCATGACCAGCCCCGGAGCGAGCGCGGCCTGCGATCCTGCGGCGCCGTACCGGGGGAGCAGTCGTACCGCCCGCTGATGGAGCAGGAGCATCGGGTCGAGGTAGGTCTCGCCACGCTTGAGGCCCCAATGTAGACAGGCCGGGGCCGGGCAACCGGCGTGTCCGGCCTGAAGAGTGCCGATGACCTGTCCGAGCGAGAGCGGCATACCGGCCGAAACCGAAGCCAGAACCGGTTCGTAGGACGTCCGGAGCCCGTCGGCGTGCTGGACACTGACCACACCTCGGCCGGCGAGAGAGCCCGCGTACACGACTGTGCCGGCCCCGGCTGCACGTATCTCCTGACCGGGGGCTCCGGCGAGGTCGACGCCACGGTGGCCTGCCGCATACGGATTGGCTGGCGGATCGAAAGCACGCGTGACGCTAAGCGGCTCAGGGAGCGGCGCGACCCAGGACCCAGCCGAGGCGGTCGTGGTCGGCGAAGCACACCAGAGCCCAGCGACCAGCAACAGCAGCACCGTCGATCGGCAGACGAATGTGGATCCCACGCCTTCCGATCCTGGGGCCCGAGGCCGCGCTTCGAACCGGGTGAGACCCAGCTGTGGACAGCGCGAACCCGTATGTGACCCCTGTGGACAGGACGCCGTACACTCGACTCAGCGGTCTGTCTTCGTGGCGGATCGACTTCGCGTGACCTTCCCCGTCTCCGGACGGGAGGCAGCCTCTTCTCGGTCCCAGCAATGTCTACAGACACTGTCGGGTGGATGCGGCTCCTTGGTCACCAGGGCGACGCTCCGACCCGGAGCGTCGCGACAACCGAGTGTCATCACCCCGGAACCTCCCGCGGGCGGTGGCTCCTGAACCGAGAGGACGGCCCGTGGCTGTCGTCAGTATGAAGAACCT
>JALZIL010000412.1 GCA_030860305.1 Actinomycetota bacterium | reverse complement strand
CCGTCGGCGTCGTCGCCGAAGCTGAGCGTCTCGAGCGAGACATGACCGGGTGCGCCCTCGAACTCGAAGGTCTGGACGATCCGCTCGCCCGACGTGATCTCATGGAACACGCCGTGGAACCCGTACTCGTTGTCGTCGGAGTCGATGTTCAGGAAGCGCCAGCGCCCGCCCACGCGTAGGTCAAGCTCGTCGACCACGGTCCGGAACCGGCGCGGGCCCCACCATTGCGGGATCGCAGCGGCGTCGGTGTACAGCGCATAGACGGCATCGCGCGGTGCGTCGAAGGTGCGTGTGAAGGCGATCTCGTGGGAGTTCGGTGCGGCGGTGACGGACAGATCGCTGATACGGGCGGTGCTCATGACAGGTCCCCTTTCTGGGCGCGGAGTGATTTCTGGAGCAATTGGTCGAATCGGTCGAAGCGGTCCTGCGTACGTCGCCGGTGGATCTCGATCCAGTCGACGACATCACCGAGGGGCTTGTCCGACAGCCGGCACGGTCGCGACTGAGCCTTGCGACCGCGGACGATCAGGCCGGCGTTCTCGAGCACCTTGAGATGCTTCGAAACCGCCTGCACAGTCATCGAGAACGGTTCGGCGAGCTCGTTGACTGTCGCTTCGCCGACGACGGCCAGCTGGGCCAAGATCTCCCGGCGGGTCGGGTCGGCGAGAGCGGCGAACGTCTCGCTGAGCTGATCTGACATATTCAACCAATCGGTTTAACAACTGACAGGTTGGGAAGTTAGCTCACGCAGAAATCGATGTCAACCCTCGGGATCAGTCGTCGACGGCGGGCGCGTACTGCGCAGCCAGAGCAGACCGAGGACGGGCAGAACGAGCGGGACGAAGCCGTACCCGCGACCGAACACCGACCACACCGTCTCGTCCGGGAAGGCCTCGCGATCGAGGAGGCTCAGCGTGCCGACCACCAGTACGCCGAGGAGTTCGACCGAGACAGCCGCGACCGCCACCCGCCACCACATGCGGCCCACCCGGACCAGAGCCACGGTTGCCATCACATAGACCAGGCCGGCAAAGGCGGACAGCAGGTAGGCGACCGGCGCTTCGGAGAAGGCCGTCGAAAGCTGGTAGGCCGCACGGGCGGTCGCGGCCAGGGCGAAGGTGCCGTATACCGCGATCAGCACCCGGCCCGGCCCCCGCCGCCTGGCGTCGTCGACGCGCTCGGGGCTGGGTTCAGCCAACCGGGGCACCCCAGAGCTGTTGCAGCCGTACGACGAGGACGGTGAGCACCAAGCCGCCCACGACGAAGACGAGCGAGCCGAACCGGGTGGGTTCGGCCCGGGCCAGCAGCAGGGCGACCGGCAGGATCAAGAGAACTGCGACGAAATAGCTGAAGAAGAGCACCGGCTCGTCGGCGCCTTGCCCGTCGACGGCGACGACTACCGCCGCGACGGCCTGTGCGACCAGCAAGACCTCGGTACCGATCGCGGCGACGATCGTCGCAGCGTGAGGACCTCGACGCCGTACGGCGCTGATCCCCGCCAGGGCCGCAATCAGCAAGGCTCCCACGATCAGTACCGTGCCGAGCCAGCCGATCATTGGCAGATCACCCCAGCCACGTGGCTCATGTGGTCAGGTCGGAGGAGCAAACTGCGTCCCCCACCAGAGTGGCCAAATGCGTCAACCACCAGGGTGCCCACGGTGGTCAGACGCATGCCCCCATCTTGCCCGCAGCTCTGCGTCCCACCAGCGCAGGACGCTGCGCGAGCAGAACTCAGCACCTGGTCACTGAGTAGGGAAGCGTTGTCCCAGACCGCGGCTCGTCGGAGGAGTCGATCGCCGATTCGGCGCCTCGGGCTGATGCTGGAACGGGGAGGCGAGTTCGATGCTGCCGCGGCGGCTTATCAGCTAGCCCTGGACTCCGACGACATCAGGCATTCACTGGCTGCTGAGACCCACCTGGAGGGTCTTGCGAAGCTGGGACAGCAACCCGCCGGCGACTCAGCGCGCGACTTCTGACGGCCGTTGCCAATCTGAGGGATCACGGGCTGAACGCCGGCGGAGGGGTGCTGTCTGCATGTGCCGGTCAGATCACAACCGGGCGCACTGGTCTTCCTTGTTGCCCTGGACGATGTTGCCGCCACCGGTGGGCGGGGGCTGGTTCTCCTTGCACTGCAGGTTGCCGTCGATCCGGTTCTTGTTGATCGAGACGCCACCGCTGTTCTGGAAGGCCTGCAGGTCAGAATCTATGGCGTTGTTGGCGGCGATCAGCGAACCGTTGTTGTCATCGAAGAGCAGCGTGCCCTCGATCTCGTTGCTCCGGATCGTCGCACCGCCACCCTGTACGAGCTGCACCGAACCGCCGACAGTGGATTGGACGAGCTTGACGAACCGGAAGTTCTCGCCCTGGACGTTTCCGATCACCCTGACCGACGTGGCGGTCAGCCGGGCATTGGACTCCACCTTGATGGTTCCCTGCACGCGCGTCCCGTTCAGCGTGCAGGCGGTGCCCGAGGCCACCCGCAGGTTGTCGACGGTCACCGCTCCGATCGTGCCCCGACAGGTGGTTTCCTCGGCGTGGGCCGCCGAAGGTAGGGCGAAGGCGACGACCATGGCCACGCCGGTCGCCAGCAGAAGGGAAAGACTGCGCTTCATGACGTTCTCCTAGAAAGTGGCGGCCCTCGTTGGGCCGATGCGGTCAGCATCGCCGCGGAACGTGGACCCCCGGTGAGAGCCCGATGAGACATCGCTTAGATACCGGCGAGGCGGTCGGCAGATCTCCGGGGCCGGTGTCGAGGACCGCGGTAGGTCGCTGCGCCCCAGCCGGTGCGAACTCGTACGGGCCGCGCCTTGATCGTGAGCGCCTCAGGTGAACCAGGGCTCGGCCTCCAGCGCTCATGATCTTGGTGGACAGCTATGGCCACCCACCGCATCACGGGTCCACGGCGGTGGTTCTGAAAATCGCCAGGCGAAGAAAGTCGGTATGGACGGTGAGCCGCTGAACCGACAGGATGGGCGCGTCTCAATACCCGTCGCCCTACCTGCGACCTGGGCCCCCACTCGTGTCAAAACCAAGGAGAATTTGTGACCACACCGATGTGGCGTCGAGTCATCGCCGTCGTGGCGGCACCACTGGCCGCACTAGCGGTCAGCACCGCAGGCACTGGAGTCGCCAGTGCAGACGATGCACAGCTCGCACCAGTGCAGAGCACCGCAGACGCCGACGTCGTCAGTGGCCAGTACATCGTCGTCATGCGTCCCGGCGCCAACGCCAACGCCAATCGGATCGCGGCTGTTGCCCAAGCGCGAGGCCTCGGCGCACAGATCCTGAACGAGTACTCCGCAGCTCTCAGCGGTTTCGCCGCGACGCTGCCGCAGCGGGCCCTCGACGCACTGCGCGGTAATCCGAACGTTGAGTTCATTGAGGCCGACCAGATCATGCACCTGACCGCTACTCAGTCGCCGGCCACCTGGGGTCTGGACCGGGTCGACCAGCGCAACCTTCCGCTGAACGACACCTACACCTACACAGTCACCGGTTCCACGGTCACCGCGTACGTCATCGACACCGGAGTCCGCTTCTCCCACAACGATTTCGGTGGAAGGGCGGTCAGCGGATTCGATGCCATCAACGGTGGGAGCGCCGATGACTGCCACGGCCACGGCACGCACGTGGCCGGCACTGTCGGCGGCACCACCTACGGCGTGGCGAAGGCGGTCAACATTGTCGGCGTGCGGGTGCTCAACTGCCGGGGCAGCGGGACCAACTCCCAGGTGATCGACGGTATCGACTTCGTGACCTCCGACCACGGTGCGGGTGAGCTGGCAGTCGCCAACATGAGCCTGGGTGGCAGCGCGTCGAACGCTCTGGACAGCGCGGTACGCAACTCCATCGCCGACGGCGTGACGTACGCGATCGCGGCGGGCAACGACAACCGCAGCGCTTGCAACCAGTCGCCGGCTCGGGTCGCCGAGGCCATCACGGTCGGCGCGACGACTCGTACCGACGCCCGATCCTCGTTCTCGAACAAGGGGACCTGCCTGGACATCTTCGCTCCGGGTTCGTCGATCAAGTCGGCGTGGAACACCAGCGACACGGCCACGAACACGATTAGCGGTACGTCGATGGCCGCTCCGCATGTGGCTGGCGCAGCGGCGCTGTTCCTGCGACAGAACACGTCTGCTTCGCCTGCGGTGGTTCGCAACGGGTTGGTGAACTCCGCCACCGTCGGAGTTCTCGCCAACGTGGGCACCGGTTCACCCAACCTGCTGCTCTACACCGGCCCCTGAGCCCGCACTGTCGGACCGATCAGCTTGTGATCGGTCCGACAGTACGGACAGATCTGTTCACTATTTCGGCCTGAACGGTTACAGAACGTAGCCGTTCTCCCTATGCTGCACCTGACGGCCAGTCGGCGTGGATAGCTCCATACGACGAACCGCCGATTCAGCGGCCCCAATCAACACACCGAACAGCACTGCCACCGAACAGCACTGCCACCGAACAGCACTGCCACCGAACAGCACTGCCACCGAACAGCACTGCCACTGACCTGAAAACGAGCGAGGAGAAA
>JALZIL010000400.1 GCA_030860305.1 Actinomycetota bacterium | reverse complement strand
TAGTCGGATGACCCGCCGGTCGGCTCGATCGATTGCGATCAAGGCCCCCGCATCAAGGACTACAGGCCGAGGACGCTTTGTGCCCACGCAGTTTCCTCGTCGGTCGCCGGTCCGAGATCCGCGCGGATCTCGGCTAGGACGTTGGCCAACTGCTCGCGGTTGGCGCGATCGGTCATCGCCGCTGCCACCCAGGCGCTTACCGAAGGAGCGCGCCCAGCGGCGACGGCGGCTTCGGCGGAGCGGACGGCGGCTTCGTCGACGGTAACGGTGACGCGCATACGCATACAATTAGCGTACCCCTGCAACGGATCATATGCAGATGCGTCGACTCCCGCCCAGAATGGAGTCGCTCAGCCTGACTGCGGCGGGTTGCGAGCCTTGCGGCCGCCCCCGGCGATGACGTACGCGATGGTGGCGCGGTAAGGCCGCCGTAACAACCATGCGGGCAGGTAGCGGTGGCGCTCCTCTTCCCAGACCCGCGCCCTGGGATGCGGGCTGAGCAGCCGCAGCACCGACTTGTGGAGGCCCTTGGGCTCGGCGGTGTGGACCTCGATGCGGCAAAGGTGCTTGGTACTGACATACCCGTACTGCTTGGGGCTGACCAATCTCACCGGCGCTCCATGGTCACCGGACAGCGGTCGGCCGTCGAGTCGATCCGCGATGAGCACATCGTCAGCCAGGGCGTCCTCGATGGTCAGCACCGAGCGCCAGCCGTCGAGGCCGCGACACACGACATGGGTGACCGAGATCCCGGGCCGCAGTGCCGGCTCGATGAGCGTCCGATACACCGTCGTGAACGGGACCCCCTCCCAGCGGAGATTGGTGGCCGACCAGCCGGCCACGCAGTGAAAATCGGCTGTGAGCTCTCGCCGGGGCAAGGTCGCCAGCGTGCCAAGTGGTACGTCGAACGCTTCTGTCACCGCCCCGCGGATCGTGATGACCGGTGTGGCGGGGACGGGCGGAGCGGGGCGGGAAAGGTTCGCACCGAAGCGCGGGAAGCCGTCGATCAGGCGTTGGCCCGGCGGCAGCGTGACCCCAGATGCTGCACGCTGATTCTGCAATCTATACGCCATCGTATGGATGATAGGAAGGGCGTTTGCATCTGTCAATACGGTGCCGTACAGATATGCCGTGGCCAACGTACGGACTCCGCGCGGTGCCTGGGTGGACGCCGCACTGCAGGCCCTGGCGGCAGGCGGCCCGGATGCCGTGCGCGTCGAGGCGCTGGCGGTATCCCTCGGAGTCTCCAAGGGTGGGTTCTACTGGCACTTCGCCGATCGGCAGGCCCTGCTCGATGAGCTGCTCGACTCCTGGGAGAAGGCCATGGTCGACGACGTCATCGCGCGCGTCGAGAGCCAGCCGGCCGACGCGCGGGCCAGGGTGCAGCTCCTGTTCGACCTGGCCCCATCGGCCGATTTTGCCGTAGAGCTGGCACTGCGGGACTGGTCGCGGCGCGACAAAGAGGTCGGGAGACGACTGCGCCGGGTCGACAACCGACGCCTGGAATGGTTGCGCTCCCTGTTCGGGCAGTTCTGCGCGGATGAGAACGATGTGGAGGCCCGCAGCATGCTGGCCTACACATTGCTGATCGGCAGCTACTTCATCGCAGCGCAGCACGGGAACAAGACCCGGGCCCAGATGCTGCAGCTCGCGGTCGACCGGTTGCTCAGCGAATCGTGGGACTGACAGGTCACCGGGTTTTCTGCCCCCTAGCCGATCCGGTCCGGAGGTGCACCCGCTCACCCTGCCTGCCGAACAGCGTCAGGTACTCCACCGCTTGGGTTCCGGCGTTGCCAAACCAGTGCGGTACGCGCGTGTCGAACTCGGCGGCTTCCCCTCGGCCCAGGACGAGGTCGTGCTCACCCAGGACCAGTCGGAGTCGACCGCTCAGGACGTACAGCCATTCGTAGCCCTCGTGAGTCTGGAGCTTCGGCTGCTGCTTCGACGGCCCGGCCGGCAGGACCATCTTGTACGCCTGGAGCGGTCCGGGTTGCTGGGTCAGCGGTACGACGGTCATGCCGTGCATGGTGCGCGGTTTGAGATGCAGACGGGGGTCACCCGTCGGCGGGGCTCCGACGAGCTCGTCCAGAGGGACCCGGTGCGCACGGGCCAGGGGAAGGAGCAGCTCCAGGCTGGGTCGACGGTGCCCTGACTCGAGCCGGGACAGCGTGCTGACCGAGATCCCGGTGGCTTCGGAAAGTCCAGTGAGGGTCACCTGTCTCTGCTGGCGAAGCGCCCGCAGTCGCGGTCCTACGGCGTTGAGCACGTCGGCGGTGGCCTCAGTCATGACCAGTAGTTTGCCAGATCAGCAAGTTCATTTGTCAACAGTAGGCATCGCGGTGCATGGTGCATGTGGAGGTGGTCACCATGACCGGTACACAGAACAGGACAGACCCGACGGGTCATCCGTACGACGTCGTTGTTGTCGGCGGTGGGGTCGCCGGGCTGAGCGCGGGGTTGGTGTTGGGACGCGCTCGCAGGTCGGTGCTCGTCGTCGATGCCGGCGAGCACCGCAACGCTCCCGCCGCGCACACCCACGGCTTCCTGACCCGCGACGGCACGCCCCCGGGCGAGCTGCTGGAGCTCGGGCGGGCCGAGGTACGCGGGTACGGAGGCGAGGTCCGAAGCGGAGAGGCGGTGTCGGCTGCGGCGCTGCCCGGCGGCGGTTTCACGGTGCAGCTCGGCGACGGGGACACGGTCCTCGCCCGGCGGCTGCTGGTCACGACCGGACTGGTGGACGAGCTGCCCGACGTGCCCGGCGTGCGGGAGCGCTGGGGCCGCGACGTCATCCACTGCCCGTACTGCCACGGGTGGGAGGTCCGGGATCAGGCGATAGCCGTCCTCGGGGGCAGCGCCCTTTCGGTGCACCAGGCACTGATGTTCAGGCAGTTGACTGACAACCTGACTCTGCTCCTGCACACCGCGCCGGAGCCGACGGACGAGCAGCGGGAGCAGCTGTCCGCTCGCGGCGTCAACGTCGTGGGGGGCGAGGTGGCCGACGTAGTCGTGACCGACGACCGGCTCACCGGGGTACGGCTGGCCACTGGGGAGGTCAAAGCCGTGCAGGTGCTGGTCGTCGGGCCCCGGTTCGTGGCCAGGGACGGCGTGCTGGTCTCGCTCGGGATCGAAGCAGTCGAACACCCGATGGGAGTCGGCACCCACGTCCCGGCCGACTCGACCGGCCTGACCGCTGTGCC
>JALZIL010000395.1 GCA_030860305.1 Actinomycetota bacterium | reverse complement strand
GGCCGACTACGTCTGGCCCTCGATGGTGACCGCCCTGCTGAAGGAGGACTGGAAGATCGAGGTGGACCAGCAGCGGCCGCGCATCGCACCCGACAGCGGCGCCGGTGCACACCACACCGACGACCTGGTACTGCGGGCACGCAGGCTGCGCTGACAGGCGGTGCAGGTAGCGCCCACCAATGACGGTCCCGCAAGCCGATCCCCGAGCGGGCGGATGCCCGGCGGGTTCGGTGCTGCACCCGCTGTCGTGGAGCACCGATCAGGCCTCGTCACGCCGGACACCGTCGTACCGTCGGCGAACGCCTGCGCGCAGCCGGCGTCCGCGCTCACGACAAGCTTGTGCTGATCCGGTGGCCGTCACCCCGACGAGCCCGATGCCGGCCGCCGGCAGCGTCGCGTCCTGTGGTCGGCTAGCCGTATCTGGACGTGTTCGCCGTCCTCGACACGTCGGTAGGTGGGACTGAACCGTCGCTCGCGGCGGCTCAGTCCAGGCAGAACTCATTGCCCTCGGGGTCCTGCATGACAATGAAGCCCGTCTCCAGACGGCCGTCCGGATCGACCCGGCGGACCCGGGTGCCGCCGAGGCTCACTAGGCGGGTGGCCTCCGCGTCGAGCGCCGTCATCCGCTCGTCTCCTTCGACACCCGGCGCCGCGCGGACGTCCAGGTGCACCCGGTTCTTGGCGGTCTTGCCCTCTGGCACTCGTTGGAAGAACATCCGAGGGCCGGTCTCACCATCTGGCGCCACCGCGGCCGAGCGGCTGTTGTGCTCCTCGGATGGAACTCCCCACGCGGCGAGGGCTTCCTCCCAGCTGTCGAAACCCGACGGTGGGGGCTGAACCGTGTAACCGAGCACCTCGCACCAGAACCCGGCCAGGGCGGCAGGATCGGCACAGTCGAAGGTGATCTGAACCTCTCGAATGCTCATGGTGCTGAAGCTATCGAGTGGTACCGACAGAGCTATCGAGTGGTACCGACAGACCGGTGAAGCCTGGTGGTGCCAGTGCCCGACGGTGTGCTCACCAGCTGCTGGACCGATCTGGCCAATCGCCTCTCTCAGCTTGTCCGCGACGCCTCTAGTGCTGGTCGCCCCTCGCCGGTCAAGGTTCGTCCATTGGGCCAGGTTCGTCCGGATCCGGCAGGCCATCCCGCAGCTCACCGACAAGATGCTCGCCAGCCGGCTGCGCGAGCTCGAGTCCCATGGCCTGATCACGCGAACTGTGCACGACGAGACCCCTGTACGCGTCGAGTACCGGCTCACCGAAATGGGACGTGACCTGCAACCGGTGGTCGATTCTCTGAGCCAATGGGCAGACCGCCGGATTCCCGCCCATACCACGTCCAGCCTGCATGACCAGAGTGCCCAGCCGGCCGGGACGCGCCGTCCGAGGCCGCCAGCGTTCACACCAGCGAAAGGGTGTCCCGACATGATTGCCCTGCCTACAGCGGCTTCGCCGGAGATCCTCAACCAACTAGACGACCACTCCCGGCTCTGCCTCGGCAGCGACACCCTGGCGGTGTTCAAGGCCCGCGACGTCGATGACTGCTTCACCAAAGCCGCTGTCACATACGGCGATCCGGCCAGCATGCTCAGCGACAACGGAGCCGTGTTCACCGGCCGCTCCCGCGGGCACGGACGGGTCATGCTCGAGCTCACCCTCAACACCCGCGGCATTGCCTTCCGGCACTCCCGGCCCTACCACCCGCAGACCTGCGGCAAGGTCGAACGCCTCCACCAGACCCTCAAGAAATGGCTCGGCAAACAACCCAGCGCCGACAGCGTCGACCAACTACAGGGCCAGCTCGAGGCCTTCCGGGCCTACTACAACACCGTCCGCCCACACCGGGCCCCGGGGCCGGCGAACCCCGCAGCAGGCCTACCTCACCCGGCCCAAGGCAACCCCGACCGGCACCCCACTCGACGACAGCCACTACCGCATCCGCCACGACCGCATCGACAACTGCGGCAAGCTCACCCTGCGCCACAACAGCCGCCTGCACCACCTCGGCATCGGCCGCCGCCACGCAGGCACCCACGTCCTCATCCTGGTCCACGACCTACACATCCGGGTCCTGACCACCGACGGCCAACTACTCCAAGAACTCCAACTCGACCCGACCAAGGACTACCAGCCACAGACCAAAACGTGAACGATGTCCCGAGACACCTGTGCACGATGTCCCGCGACATCACATGGTGTCCGAGGGGGGACTTGAACACCCGCCAAGCCGGTATCGGCCAGTCATAGCCTGTCCGTCAATATGCCTTGTGACCTGCGGTTTCGCCGGTTCGGCTCACTCGGGCGTCTCGTCCTGTACGCCCTCGTGCTAACAGGTTCGTTAGCAATTTGTTAGCAAGATCATTCCACTGTGGACGGTCGTTCAGACGAGGAACGGCTCACCAATCACGTCCGCGGCCCGGCCACGGCGAACACACGCCCAGCGCGACACGGCAGACAGCGTGACCGATACAGTCGCTCGACGCACACCCCCTGAGGAGGCAACCCATGGACACACGCATGCTAGCTATCATCGCCGTCGTCATTGCAGTCATCGTTCTGATCATCGTGCTCGTCTGACCCGGCCACTCTCGGTGTTCTCATCCAGCAGCCCGTCATGAGGGTCTGGCGCTCTGTCCTGCTTCAGCCGGCAGAGGCTCGCCGATCACATCGGCGGCGCTGACACGGCGAACGCATGACCAGCGCGGATCATTGACCACCAGGACGACGGACCAGAACGACCAGCCGTGGCCGTCGTCCTCGATCCGCTCAGCCTCGACATACTCGAGCAGCCCGTCAGGTCGGATCAGGGTCCAGGTCGGCATAGGTCGGCTCCCGGCATGGTGCTCGGCTCGGACCCTCCCGACCAGGATGGCACAGGAGGTTCAGACGACCGCTCTCGACAGGAGGGCGGGGCGTCTGCGTAGCGTTCGCGCATGTCTCTATCAATTCAGCAGTTACGCGCACTGAGCGACGATGACCTGATCACACGGCACGACGCCGCGGCCGAATTCGTACAAGTCGGGGTGGACTACTACCTGGAGGAGTTCCGACGGCGCGAGCAGATCGCCGCGTTGCGTTCTAGCCACCGGCTGGCCCGGGCGGCGTTCTGGCTCACCGTGACGAACACCGTCCTTGCAGTCGTCGCGGTCGTGGTTTCGCTCGCCAGCTAGCGGCTCAGTCTGGGAAACTTTGGCCGCTTTCGCTCAGCTGTCGTCGGGGTCGCGGGACTGATCAGCGCCGCGGGCCTCGGCTCCGGTCTGACCGGCATATCCTTCGTCCTGCCCGGAAATACGCCCAACGAAGACGCCGGATTCGCCTGATCCTGTGGTTGCTTCGCTGTCGCCCCCGTCTGTCTCCGGATCCCCTCCGGTCGGCCGTCCAGTAGCCTCCGCATCGTCGTCGGGGACGTCGGACTCGGCTCCACTCTGTTTGTACACGGTCCTCCTTTCACCGGCCGGGATGCTGACGGCCGGAGCACTTGGCTACCTCAGGTTACCGTTCCGGTCGTGCTGAACCGGAAAGTCGCCTCCTCGGAGTGCTCTTCCCTCTTCTGTCTGTGGTGAACGCTGCGACAATCGCCGCACGCTCCCACTTCTTGGCCGTGATGAGCGAGTCGATGCCGGACCAGCCGAGTCTCTTCACCATCGCCGGCTGGGCTTCGGCTCCTCGAGGACCTGTGGCGGATCGAGAAAGCCACGCCAACGGCGCCCACAGACGCACTCGATCACGTCGGTGAACCGGGCTGCTGCCGCCCGCTCACGGAGAAGTTCGTCGAGGAGCACCGACTCTCCCGGCGGCAGATCCGGCGGCAGGTCCTCCCAGAGTTCCCAGAACGGGCCGTCCTGGTACCGGCCCCGGTGCAGGTCAACCGACATCCCACACGGGCAGATCACTCGCGCCACCGTCGTCATAGTCGCCTCAGAACTCGTACACGTGATAGATCTTCTCGGGTGGCGGCTGGGCCACGGCCGCCCTGTCGTAGGCGATGATCGCGGCGACCGCGCTGTCAATCTTTCGGGTGCTCATCCGCTTGTCCTTCGACACCAGATCACCCATCGGCGTGGGCTTGGCGACGCAGTTCCCGATATGGGCGGCGAGCAGCTCGTCGCCGTCGTGGGTGACCGTTCCTGACGCTACGGCCTGATACAGCCGGTCGGTTGCCGGTGCCATCCGCTGCGCCGCCCCGGTGTTGTATTCGAGGACCCGGGTCTCCCCGTGCCGCTTCGCCCAGGACTCAATCTCACTGCGCCATCCCCAGGGGTCGCAGGCGAGCTCGAGGACGTCGTACTTGG
>JALZIL010000399.1 GCA_030860305.1 Actinomycetota bacterium | reverse complement strand
GAGCGGCAGCTGAAGGACGGCGACCATGTCGGCGTCGGGCAGCTGCTGCTGGAAGGCACCGCCGACCCGCACGAGGTGCTGCGCGTCATGGGCCCGCGCGAGGTGCAGCTGCACCTGGTACGTGAGGTGCAGAAGGTGTACCGCACGCAGAGCGTGGACATCCACGACAAGCACGTCGAGGTGATCGTCCGGCAGATGGTACGCCGGGTCACGATCATCGACTCTGGTGCCACGGAGTTCCTGCCCGGTGCCCTGATCGACCGCACCGAGTTCGAGGCATCCAACCGGCGGGTGGTGTCCGAGGGCGCCGAGCCCGCCGCGGGGCGTCCCGTGCTGATGGGCATCACCAAGGCCTCGCTGGCCACCGAGTCGTGGCTGTCCGCGGCGTCGTTCCAGGAAACCACCCGGATCCTCACCGATGCGGCGATCAACGGTAAGCGCGACCAGTTGGTCGGGCTGAAGGAGAACGTCATCATCGGCAAGCTGATCCCGGCGGGCACCGGCATCAACCGGTACCGCAACATCCAGGTTCAGCCCACCGAGGAGGCCCGTGCGGCCGCCTACGCCCTGCCGAGCTACGACGACGGGTACTACGCCCCCGACGTGTTCGGCGCAGGTACCGGTGCGGCGGTGCCGCTTGACGATTACGACTTCGGCCGCGACTTCCGCTGACACCGCCGCTGAGCGGGCGGCTGGCTGCGTTCTCGCGCTCTCGCGTGTGTCTAACACGCGTCGAGCGCTGCGGCCTTGCCATCCATCCCGCTCAGCGTCGGTATGCCTGACTCAGCACGCCAGGAGCCGTCCGGCAGATCGTCGTCTGGCCGGTGTGGTAGCCCGGTGGCGGGGTGGTTGCGGTCAGCGGCGGCTTCCGGCAGGCTGACAGCACAGCACAGGGACCCGTTTTGACCCCTTCGAAGCGGGCCGGGTATCCTGTGTCCTTGGGCCTGGCGCGAGTCGGGCTGCTCCGTGCCCGACGATCACCCGACCTACCAGCGGTCGGCGTCGTCCCGGATACGGATCCCCTGGATGGTCTGCGACGGGCTTGGGCCCGTCGTCGGATCCTCCCGGGCGCGACACGCCCGACTGCGGGGTCAGACGGCCGCTTGACGGGCGTCTGGCCTAGCAACCACGAGCGACAACAGATTGATCAGCCGAGCCACCGACACCGAAGAAAGCACTGGTTCATGCCCACGATCCAGCAGTTGGTCCGCAAGGGCCGTCAGGACAAGGTCACCAAGACCAAGACCGCCGCGCTCAAGGGAAGCCCCCAGCGCCGCGGGGTCTGCACGCGCGTCTACACGACCACGCCGAAGAAGCCGAACTCGGCGCTGCGCAAGGTGGCTCGGGTCAGGCTGACCAGCTCGGTCGAGATCACCGCGTACATCCCCGGTGAGGGCCACAACCTGCAGGAGCACTCGATCGTCCTGGTTCGCGGCGGCCGGGTGAAGGATCTTCCCGGCGTCCGATACAAGATCGTGCGCGGCTCGCTGGACACCCAAGGCGTGAAGAGCCGTAAGCAGGCGCGCAGTCGCTACGGCGCGAAGAAGGAGAAGAGCTGATGCCACGCAAAGGTCCGGCTCCGAAGCGACCGCTGGTCTCCGACCCGGTCTACAGCTCGCCATTGGTCACCCAGCTGGTGAACAAGGTGCTCCAGGCCGGTAAGAAGTCGCTTGCCGAACGCATCGTCTACGGCGCGATGGAGGGATGCCGGGACAAGACCGGCACCGACCCCGTGGTGACCCTCAAGCGCGCGCTGGACAACGTGAAGCCGGCGCTCGAGGTCAAGAGCCGTCGGGTCGGTGGTGCGACCTACCAGGTGCCGATCGAAGTGAAGCCTGGCCGGTCCACAACGCTGGCCCTGCGCTGGCTGGTCGGGTTCTCCAAGCAGCGGCGCGAAAAGACCATGATCGAGCGGCTGCAGAACGAGCTGCTCGACGCGAGCAACGGACTGGGTGCCAGCGTCAAGCGGCGCGAGGACACCCACAAGATGGCGGAGTCCAACAAGGCCTTCGCCCATTACCGGTGGTGACGGGCTACCACCCGCACCGACGGTTGACCACCGCCCACACACGACAAGCGGAGTAGACAGTGGCACGCGACGTGCTCACCAACCTCGGCCGGGTCCGCAACATCGGGATCATGGCCCACATCGACGCGGGCAAGACCACCACCACCGAGCGGGTCCTGTACTACACCGGGATCAACTACAAGATCGGTGAGGTCCACGACGGCGCGGCGACGATGGACTGGATGGAGGAGGAGCAGAAGCGCGGCATCACGATCACCTCGGCCGCCACCACCTGCTTCTGGAAAGACCACCAGATCAACATCATCGACACGCCCGGTCACGTGGACTTCACCGTCGAGGTGGAGCGTTCCCTGCGCGTGCTCGACGGGGCGGTCGCCGTCTTCGACGGCAAGGAGGGGGTCGAGCCGCAGTCCGAGCAGGTCTGGCGCCAGGCCACCAAGTACGACGTGCCGCGCATCTGCTTCGTCAACAAGATGGACAAGCTCGGCGCGGACTTCTACTTCACGGTGCAGACCATCCAGGACCGCCTGGCCGCCCGCCCGCTGCCGCTGCAGCTGCCGATCGGTTCGGAGAGCGAGTTCATCGGCGTCGTGGACCTCGTCGGGATGCGCGCGCTGACGTGGCGCGGCGAGGTCGAGAAGGGCGAGGACTACACCATCGAGGAGATCCCCGCAGATCTCACCGAGTTGGCCGCGACATACCGGGAGAAGCTCCTCGAGGCGGTCGCCGACACCGACGACACGCTGATGGAGGCCTACCTCGCTGGTGAGGAAATCACCGTCGAGCAGATCAAGCGCGGGATCCGCAAGATCGTCACGGACCGGATCGCGTACCCGGTGATCTGCGGCTCGGCGTTCAAGAACAAGGGCGTCCAGCCGATGCTCGACGCAGTGATCGACTACCTGCCGTCGCCGCTGGACGTCCCACCGGTCGAGGGCACGCTCCCGGACGGGGAGACCCCGGCCTTCCGCAGGCCCGCCACCGACGAGCCGTTCGCAGCGCTCGCGTTCAAGATCGCCGCGCACCCGTTCTTCGGCAAGCTGACCTACGTGCGGGTGTACTCCGGCCGGGTCGCGGCGGGTTCCGCGGTCATCAACTCGACGAAGGACCGCAAGGAGCGCATCGGGAAGCTCTTCCAGATGCACGCCAACAAGGAGAACCCGGTCGACGAAGCCCTTGCCGGCCACATCTACGCGGTGATCGGCCTGAAGGACACGACAACGGGCGAGACGCTGTGCGACCCGCAAGCGCCGATCGTGCTCGAGTCGATGACCTTCCCGGACCCGGTCATCCAGGTGGCGGTCGAGCCGAAGACCAAGGCCGACCAGGAGAAGCTCGGCACCGCGATCCAGAAGCTGGCCGAGGAGGATCCCACCTTCCAGGTCAGTCAGGACGACGAGACCGGTCAGACGATCATCGCCGGCATGGGTGAGCTGCACCTCGAGGTGCTGGTCAACCGGATGCGCAGCGACTTCAAGGTCGAGGCCAACATCGGCAAGCCCGAGGTGGCCTACCGCGAGACCGTCCGCCGCAAGGTCGAGAAGTACACCTACGTGCACAAGAAGCAGACCGGCGGCTCCGGCCAGTTCGCCAAGGTCGTCATCACCCTGGAGCCGATCTCGACCGCCGACGGCGCGCTGTACGAGTTCGAGAACAAGGTGACCGGAGGCCGGATCCCCAGGGAGTACATCCCGGCGGTCGATCAGGGCTGCCAGGACGCGATGCAGTACGGCGTGCTGGCCGGCTACCCGCTGGTCGGCCTCAAGGTGACCCTGGTCGACGGTGCCTACCATGAGGTCGACTCCTCGGAGATGGCCTTCCGGGTGGCCGGCTCGATGGCGCTCAAAGAGGCCGCCCGGCAGGCCAGTCCGGCGCTGCTCGAGCCGATGATGGCTGTCGAGGTCACCACACCCGAGGACTACATGGGTGACGTGATCGGCGACCTCAACTCCCGCCGCGGGCAGATCCAGGCCATGGAGGAGAGAGCCGGCGCCCGGATCGTGAAGGCGCTGGTGCCGCTGTCGGAGATGTTCGGCTATGTCGGCGACCTGCGCTCTCGCACTCAGGGCCGAGCGAACTACACCATGGTCTTCGACTCCTACGCAGAGGTTCCGACCAACGTTGCCAAGGAGATCATCGCCAAGGCAACAGGCGAATGACGGGCCATGGTCGAGGGCGAGTAGCGTCCTCGATCCGGGCCTGACGCCCACCCCATACCTGCCGTCAGCACGGCGGACACAGGAAACAAGTCCAGGAGGATCTACCAGTGGCGAAGGCGAAGTTCCAGCGGACCAAGCCGCACGTCAACATCGGCACGATTGGTCACATCGACCATGGCAAGACCACGCTGACGGCGGCCATTACCAAGGTTCTGCACGACAAGTACCCCGACCTCAACGAGGCCTCGGCGTTCGATCAGATCGACAAGGCGCCCGAGGAGAAGGCCCGCGGTATCACCATCTCCATCGCGCACGTCGAGTACCAGACCGAGAAGCGGCACTACGCACACGTCGACTGCCCTGGTCACGCCGACTACATCAAGAACATGATCACCGGTGCGGCCCAGATGGACGGGGCGATCCTGGTGGTTGCGGCGACCGACGGCCCGATGCCGCAGACCAAGGAACACGTACTGCTTGCCCGCCAGGTCGGCGTGCCCTACATCGTCGTCGCGCTCAACAAGGCCGATATGGTCGACGACGAGGAGATCATGGAGCTGGTCGAGCTCGAGGTCCGCGACCTGCTGAGCAGCTATGAGTTCCCCGGCGACGATCTGCCGATCGTCCGGGTCTCCGCGCTCAAGGCGCTGGAGGGCGACGCCGAGTGGGGCGCGCGGGTGCTCGAGCTCATGGACGCGGTCGACGACAACATTCCAGAGCCCGTACGGGAGATCGAGAAGCCGTTCCTCATGCCAGTGGAGGATGTCTTCACCATCACCGGCCGCGGCACCGTGGTGACCGGCCGGGTCGAGCGCGGCATCGTCAAGGTCAACGAGACGGTCGAGATCGTCGGCATCAGGGAGAAGTCGTTCTCGACCACCGTCACCGGCGTCGAGATGTTCCGCAAGCTGCTCGACGAGGGTCGCGCCGGCGACAACGTCGGCCTGCTTCTTCGTGGCACCAAGCGCGAGGACGTGGAGCGCGGCATGGTCGTGGTGAAGCCGGGCTCGGTCACCCCGCACACCGAGTTCGAGGCGAACGTCTACATCCTGTCCAAGGACGAGGGTGGTCGGCACACGCCGTTCTTCAACAACTACCGGCCGCAGTTCTACTTCCGGACCACCGACGTGACCGGCGTGGTGACCCTGCCCGCCGGCACCGAGATGGTCATGCCCGGTGACAACACCGAGATGTCGGTGCAGCTCATCCAGCCGATCGCGATGGAGGAAGGTCTCCAGTTCGCGATTCGGGAGGGTGGCCGCACCGTCGGCGCCGGCCGCGTCACCAAGATCAACAAGTAAGACCCCCGATTTGGGGTGCCGCACCAGCGTGTGGCATCCTTAGAGGGTTGCTCGCCCGGGGCGAGGTGGCTTAACAGCCGCCTCGCCCCGGTCTGAGCGGCCTGGTGTGTCCGGCTGAGGTTGGGCGCACCAGGTCAGCCCGGCAGAACCATCCGATCCGGGGCCGGCCTGCGAGGGGCATGCGACACGCCCGACCTCGTGGACCGGATCAGTCCAGTCCGATCACGACGACAACCCGGGCCGCCCGGCCCGGCGGGTCGATGAGCACGCTCGTCGACGCCAGTGGCACGACCAGGTTCAGCAGCAGCACGAAGAAGAGGACGAGATGGCGGGACAAAAGATCCGCATCAGGCTCAAGGCCTATGACCACGAGGCGATCGACGCGTCCGCGCGCAAGATCGTCGAGACGGTCACGCGTACCGGTGCGCGAGTGGTCGGGCCGGTGCCGCTGCCGACCGAGAAGAACGTGTACTGCGTCATCCGCTCGCCGCACAAGTACAAGGACTCGCGCGAGCACTTCGAGATGCGCACGCACAAACGTCTCATCGACATCCTCGACCCGACGCCGAAGACGGTGGACGCGCTCATGCGCATCGACCTGCCGGCCAGCGTCGACGTCAACATTCAGTAAGGGCCCTCGACGATGTCTGTCTCTGCAACAGAGAAGCCGGTGAAGGGCATCCTGGGCACCAAGCTCGGGATGACCCAGGTGTTCGACGAGAACAACCGCGTCGTGCCCGTCACCGTGGTGCAGGCCGGGCCATGCCTGGTCACCCTGATCCGCACCCCCGAGGACGACGGATACTCCGCCGTCCAGCTGGCCTACGGGGCGGTCGACCCTCGTCGGGTCAACAAGCCGCGTACCGGGCACTTCGCCAAGGCTGGGATCACCCCGCGGCGGCACCTGGTAGAGCTGCGCACCGCCGACGCGGGCGATTACGAAGTTGGCCAGGAGATCACCGCCGAGCTGTTCGCCGACGGAGCCCTGGTGGACGTGGTCGGTACCAGCAAGGGCAAGGGCACCGCGGGCGTCATGAAGCGACATGGCTTCAAAGGCCTCGGCGCCGGACACGGCGTGCAGCGCAAGCACCGCTCGCCCGGCTCGATCGGTGGCTGTGCGACGCCCGGCCGGGTGTTCAAAGGCATGAAGATGGCGGGCCGGATGGGCAATGCGCGGGTCACGGTGCAGAGCCTGACCGTGCACCGGGTGGACCCCGAGGCGGGGCTGCTGCTCATCAAGGGCGCCATCCCGGGTCCGAAGGGCGGCCTGGTCCTGGTCAAGTCGGCCGCCAAGGGCGGTGTCGCGGCATGAGCACCAAAGTGAAGGTCCGCACCCCCCGCGGCGGCACCGACGGCACCGCCGAGCTGCCCGCCGACGTCTTCGACGTCGCGGCCAACATGGCGCTGATGCACCAGGTCGTGGTGGCCCAGCTGGCCGCCGCGCGCCAGGGCACCCACTCCACGAAGACCCGCGGGGAGGTGCGCGGCGGTGGGCGCAAGCCGTACCGCCAGAAGGGCACCGGCAGGGCCCGTCAGGGTTCGGTCCGCGCCCCGCAGTTCGCCGGCGGTGGCGTCGTCCACGGCCCGACGCCACGGGACTACGCCCAGCGCACCCCGAAGAAGATGAAGGTGGCCGCACTGCGCGGCTCCTTGTCGGACCGGGCTCGCGCCGGGCGCGTCCATGTCGTCTCGGCGGTCGTGGACGAGCAGGCGCCGTCGACCAAGGCGGCCCGCAAGCTCGTCGAGTCGATCTCCGAGCGGCTGCGCGTGCTCGTCGTCGTCGGCCGCGACGACCAAGCCGGATGGTTGAGTCTGCGCAACCTGCCGACCGTGCACGTCATCGCGCCCGACCAGCTCAACACCTACGACGTGCTGGTCAACGACGAGGTCGTGTTCACCGCCGATGCGCTGCGCACTTTCCTCGCCGGGGTGCCGCGCGGCCAGGCGGTCACCCACGGGGATGCCGACAAGCCGGTCGCGAAGGCGGAGCCCAAGGCCGCCGCGAAGGCGGAGCCCAAGGCGGCGGCCAAGGCCGGTACGAAGACTGCGGCGAAACCGGCTGACAAGCCGGCCGCCAAGGCAGCGGCGGAGCCCGCTGACAAGCCGGCGGCGAAGGCCGGTACGAAGGCTGCGGCGAAACCGGCTGACAAGCCGGCAACGAAGGCCAGTACGAAGGCCGCCGGTACAAAGGCCGCCGGTACGAAGGCCGCCGACAAACCCGCGCAACAGCCTGCGGGCAAGCCGGCCGCAAAGGCTGCGCCCGCCGACAAGGCCGCGGGCAAGCCGGCGGCCAAGCCTGCGAGCAAGCCCGCAGGCAAGCCGGCCGCCAAGCCGAAGGCCGCGAAGCCAGCGGCTGACGAGGACCCGACCGCCAAGGGTCCGGCGGCGAAGGAGAAGAAGAAGTGATCCCCGACCCGCGTGACGTGCTGCTCGCTCCGGTGGTCTCGGAGAAGAGCTACGGGCTGCTCGAGGAACGGCAGTACACGTTCCTCGTGCACCCGGACGCGAACAAGACCCAGATCAAGATCGCTATCGAGAAGGTTTTCGGGGTCAAGGTCACCAGCGTGAACACGATCAACCGGACCGGCAAGCGCAAGCGCAGCCGGACCGGCGTCGGCAAGCGCAAGGACACCAAGCGCGCGATCGTCACGCTCTCCCTGGAGAGCAAGACGATCGACGTCTTCGGCGGACCGGCAAGCTGAGGAGGCGAGTAGGACATGGGACTCCGCAAGTACAAGCCGACGACTCCTGGTCGGCGCGGCTCCAGCGTCGCCGACTTCGCCGAGCTGACCCGCTCGGAACCGGAGAAGTCGCTGGTCCGCCCGTTGCACGGCCGTGGCGGCCGCAACGTGCACGGCCGGATCACCACCCGGCACAAGGGCGGTGGGCACAAGCGGGCCTACCGGCTGATCGACTTCCGGCGGGCGGACAAGGACGGGGTGCCGGCGAAGGTCGCGCACATCGAGTACGACCCCAACCGCACCGCCCGGATCGCCCTGCTGCACTACCTGGACGGCGAGAAGCGCTACATCATCGCGCCGGAGAAGCTGCGCCAGGGCGACCGCGTGGAGAACGGCCCCAAGGCCGACATCAAGCCGGGCAACAACCTGCCGCTGCGCAACATCCCGACGGGCACCGTGGTGCACGCCATCGAGCTCCGGCCCGGCGGCGGCGCCAAGATCGCCCGCTCGGCCGGGGCCAGTGTGCAGCTGGTGGCCAAGGACGGGCCCTACGCCCAGCTTCGGATGCCGTCGGGTGAGATCCGCAACGTCGACGTGCGCTGCCGCGCCACCGTCGGCGAGGTCGGCAACGCCGAGCAGGGCAACATCAACTGGGGCAAGGCCGGCCGGATGCGGTGGAAGGGCAAGCGCCCGACCGTCCGTGGTGTGGCGATGAACCCGGTCGACCACCCGCACGGTGGTGGCGAGGGCAAGACCTCCGGCGGTCGGCACCCGGTGAACCCGGCTGGCAAACCCGAAGGTCGCACCCGCCACAAGGGAAAGCCCAGCGACAAGCTGATCGTCCGACGCCGGCGCAAGAAGCGCTGAGCGAAGGGAATGAGAAGAGCCGATGCCACGTAGCCTGAAGAAGGGCCCGTTCGTCGACGACCACCTGCTCAAGAAGGTGGACGCGCTGAACGAGGCGAACAAGAAGACCGTGATCAAGACCTGGTCACGCCGGTCCACGATCATCCCGGACATGCTGGGTCACACCATCGCGGTGCACGACGGCCGCAAGCACGTGCCGGTGTTCGTGACCGAGTCGATGGTGGGGCACAAGCTCGGCGAGTTCGCGCCGACCAGGACCTTCCGCGGCCACATCCGCGACGACCGCAAGGCGCGCCGCAGGTGAGCGGCTCGAGCGAACGCAGAGAGGCTGACGAGAATGGCTGACACCAGCCGCGACGCTGCGCTCGAACCACTTCGGGCGCTGGCGAAGGCACGCTTCGTGCGGGTCTCGCCGACCAAGGCCCGCCGGGTCATCGAGCTGATCAAGGGACGGCCAGCAGGGGAGGCGTTGGACGTGCTGCGCTTCACCACGCTCGCTGCCGCCGAACCGGTGGCCAAGGTGCTGGCCAGCGCAATGGCCAATGCCGAGCACAACCTGGACCTTGACCGAGACACCCTGGTCATCGTGGCGGCTTACGCCGACGAAGGTCCGATGCTCAAGCGGATCCGGCCGCGTGCCCAGGGCCGCGCTTTCCGGATCCGCAAGCGCACCAGCCATATCACCGTCGAGGTGGAGTCACGACCCGCGAACGATCAGCGGGTGCGCCGCACAGGGGCGAAGGGAAGGACCCGCTGATGGGTCAGAAGATCAATCCGCACGGCTTCCGGCTGGGAATCACCACCGACTGGAAGTCGCGGTGGTATGCCGACAAGCAGTACGCCGAGTATGTCAAGGAAGACGTCGACATCCGGCGGATGCTGTCCAAGGGCATGGAACGCGCCGGCATCTCCAAGGTCGAGATCGAACGGACCCGGGACCGGGTCCGTGTCGACATCCACACCGCCCGGCCGGGGATCGTGATCGGCCGCCGTGGTGCGGAGGCCGACCGGATCCGCGGCCAGCTCGAGAAGCTCACCGCCAAGCAGGTGCAGCTCAACATCCTCGAGGTCAAGGGCGCCGAGGCCGACGCGCAGCTGGTGGCTCAGGGCGTCGCCGAGCAGCTCTCCAACCGGGTGGCGTTCCGCCGCGCGATGCGCAAGGCGATCCAGTCGGCGATGCGCTCGCCGGGTGTCAAGGGCATCCGGGTGCAGTGCTCCGGCCGCCTCGGCGGCGCCGAGATGTCGCGGTCGGAGTTCTACCGCGAGGGTCGGGTTCCGCTGCACACGCTGCGTGCGGACATCGACTACGGCCTGTTCGAGGCCCGCACCACCTTCGGTCGGATCGGCGTGAAGGTCTGGATCTACAAGGGTGACGTGGTCGGCGGCAAGCACGAGCGTGACATCGCCGCGGCCGCCGAGGCTCGCGGACCGCGGCGTGAGCGCCCGGCCCGCCGCCGTTCCGGTGCGTCGGGCACCACCGCATCGGGCACCGAGGCAGGGCGGGCCGCCGCTGAGGAGGCCTCGACAGGAGTTGGCGCAGGTGGCGCCGCTGGCGCGGTGGCCACGGCCACGGCGGCCGAGGCTCCGGCGACCGAGGCTCCGGCGACCGAGGCTCCGGCTGAAGCTGCCGCCACGGAAGCGGCTGTCACCGACGCTCCTGCCGCCGAGACGGCCACCGACACCGGTGGGGGGGAGTGACGACGTGCTCATCCCACGCAAGGTCAAGCACCGCAAGCAACATCACCCCGGTCGCAGCGGCGCTGCCAAGGGCGGCACCAGGGTGACCTTCGGTGAATACGGCATCCAGGCACTGGAGCCCGCCTACGTCACCAACCGGCAGATCGAGGCCGCCCGTATCGCCATCACGAGGCACATCCGCCGTGGCGGCAAGGTGTGGATCACGATCTA
>JALZIL010000324.1 GCA_030860305.1 Actinomycetota bacterium | reverse complement strand
AGTTTCTGGATCGTGACCGAGCATGGCTACGCCACCCACTACGTGAAGAACATCCAGGCGCAGCCTCGTGTGCGCGTGAAGGTGGGACGGCGTTGGTATGAGGGAACGGCGCAGATCCTGCCCGGCGATGACCCGCGCGAACGGCTGCGCCGGCTCGGGCGGCCGGTAAACGACACGCTCCTGCTGCTCGTCGGCACCGAGCAGCTCACGATCCGAATCGACCTGGATGATCAGGGTCAGGCGACAGCCTAGGTTGAGCGCGAAGACCGGTACGCGGCCGATGGGACTGCTGGCACGCGTGGTACCGCGCATGTTGAGACCAGAGCGTCTGAGATCGCGTCGCTCCGCTCGACGCGCGGTGCGCTGGGGTTTTCTCGCCTACGCCGCGGGAATCGTTGCGCTCTCCTACTCGCGACGCAGCCTGCGCCTTCCGCGTCCGCCGATGGTGCCGGTGGTCTCGACGGTGCCACTTGCTGTCGCCGCCGCGCTGCCGCGCGGCAGGTATCAGTACGCGGCAACGTGGGTGGCTTACGTGTGGCTTTTCAAGGTTGCCTGGGAGATTCCCTACGACAAGCCGGAGAAGCTGGAACCGCGGCTGCGCATCGACTACCCGATTCGCTTCGACAGCTTTCTCGGCCGCGGCACCCCGCCCGGCGTGCGTCTACAGCGGACCTTTCGAGAGCCGCCTCGGCTCTCTGCTCTCGACGTAGGTATGACCGGGCTTCACTACCTGCTCTGGGCGGCACCACACGCTGCGCTCGGCTGGATCCTCATCTGCGACGAGGAGCGCTTTCCCCTGGCGGCCGGGCGACTGGCGGCCGTCTACCACTTCACCACGCTCGGCTACTGGTACCTCCCCACCGCCCCCCCGTGGTGGGCATCGGAGCAGGAGGGACGCATGGGCGGCCAGTTGCAGCACATCACCCGCGATGTCGGCCTGGCGGTCAAGCAGAAGCTCACCGGTGAGGAACCACCTTCAGCCCGCGCGCGGCGACAGGCCGACCGAAAGGACGGCAATCCGTGGGGGTCCATGCCCTCGGATGCGCTGCCGGCCGCCGCCATCACCGCCAGGACGCTGGGCGAGATAAGCCCCATCGCCGGGGCACTCGGATGGTCCATTACCGCGCTCGACGGCCTGGCCCTGGTCTACCTGGGCGAGCACTACGTCATCGACCTGATCGCCGGCCTTGTGCTCGTTGAGCTGATCTGGCGAGGACAGCCACTCGCGCTGCCCCTCGTCCGACTCGGAACCGCTGGACTGCGAACCCTGGAAAGAGCCGTCTAGCGCCTGCGCCTCATCTGGGTCGCCGCACTTGCGCGGGCTACAGGTGCCGGCCGAACCTGTAAATCACGTTCGAGTCACAGCCCGGTAACTCTGCCTTCGGTCGGACGGGCTTAGCTTTCGATCCGCCGTCTCCGCCGGAAGCCACCAGGGCCCCGGCCAGCCGACACCCGGAGGAGCCCATGTCCCGCACCGTTTGCGTTGCGCTGCTTGCCCTTGCCGCCTTGCTCGCGATCACCCTACCGGCGCCCGCTCAGACGGCCGGGTCGACCATCGTGATCTCCGAGTTCCGCACCCGCGGCCCGGCGGGCGGCAACGATGAGTTCGTCGAGCTGCGTAACCGCTCGAGCCAGGCGGTCACCATCGGCGGCTACAGGCTGCAGGGCTGCGCATCGTCGGGCGGCAACCCATCCACTCGCGCGACGATCCCCGCCGGCGTGAGCTTGGCCCCGGGACAGTCCTATCTCTTCGTCAACAACGCCAGCTCGGGCTACTCGGGCCCCGTCGCCGGCGATCAGACCTACGGCACGGGGTTCACCGACTTCGCGACCGGCAACCAGTCGGGCATCCGCATCGTCGACCCAGACGAGACGGTGCTCGACGGAGTCGGCTCCCCGAGCAGTCCCTGCCGAGAGGGGACCGGTCTGGTCACCCCGACGTCGAACGGCGACAACTCCTTCGAGCGCGCCGGCGGCGGCACCACCGACACGAACGACAACCTCTCGGACTTCCAGGGCCCCAAGCCGGGCAACCCGCAGAACCGCCTCTCCACAACTCCACCGGCGGCCGACGAGGCACCCACCGTCACCTCCACCACCCCGCCGAACGGCACTCTCGAGGTCGGACCCGCCTCGAACATCACGGTGACCTTCTCCGAGCCGGTGAACGCGACGGGCTCGGCCTTCGACGTCGCGTGCAACGGCGAGGACGTGCCGGTCACGGTGACGAGCGACGAGCCGAGCACCACCCTCACGCTCGATCCCGATGGGCCGCTGCCCCGCGGCGCAGAGTGCAGGGTCCGGGTCATCGCCGCCGAGGTGACCGACCGTGACACCCAGGATCCACCTGACAACCCCGCGGCCGACCACGTCTTCTCGTTCAGCACCGAGCGCATCACCGGCCTGCGCATCCACGATGTCCAGGGTCGCCAGCACCTGTCGCCCTATCGCGACTTCCTGGTGGGGGGCGTGCCGGGCGTCGTGACCGCCGTGCGCCAGACCGGCAGCCGCGGCTTCTACCTCCAGGACCCGAGCCCGGACGATGACCCGCGCACGTCAGAGGGCATCTTCGTCTTCGTGGGCGGCTCCGCGGCGATCCCGCCAGAGGTC
>JALZIL010000296.1 GCA_030860305.1 Actinomycetota bacterium | reverse complement strand
TCTCACCCTCGAGGTCGAGCACCAGGCGCAGAACGCCATGCGTCGAGGGGTGCTGCGGGCCCATGTTGACCACGAGCCGTTCCTCGGAGACCGGATCGCCGGCGAACGTGGAATCCCAGTCGCCTCCAGTGACGGTGTAGACGCGACCCTCGGTGGTGTCGCGGGAACCGGCGTAGGGATCTGCGCCGGCCGTCGTGGTCGTGCTCATCGGTAGCTCCTCCGCTCGTCGGGCGGTGGGATGGTGGCGCCCTTGTAATCCACCGGGACACCACCCAACGGGTAGTCCTTGCGCTGGGGGAAGCCGTCCCAGTCGTCGGGCATCAGAATCCGGGTGAGTCCGGGATGGCCCTCGAAGACGATTCCGAACATGTCCCAGGTTTCGCGTTCCTGCCAGTCGGCGGTCGGGTAGACGCCGGCCACCGATGGGATGGTCGCGTCCTGCTCGGAGACGGCCACTTCCAGGCGGATCCGTCGACGGTAGGTCATCGACGTCACGTGATAGACCGCGTGCAACCGATGCTCCTGCGCGCCACCGGAACCCAGATAGTCCACACCGGACACACTGGACAGCAACTCGAAGCGCAGGGCCTCGTGGTCACGCAGGGCCTGGCACAGTCTGACCAGCCGCTCGCGGGCCACGTACAGGGTGAGTTCGCCACGGTCGACGACCACGCGTTCGACGGTGGCGGCGAAGCGCTTGGCACCAAGCGCGAACTCGATTGCGTCCATCAGCTCGTCGAAGTAGCCGCCGTACGGACGCTCGCTGCTGTGCAGGGTGACCGCGGATCCAGGTGCCACGCGCACGAGGCCACCGAAGCCCGAGGTGTCACCGGAGCCGCTGACCCCGAACATCCCGCGTTGCAGCTGCGCCTCCAGGGGCGTCCCCGGTACGGCGAGCTCCCCGTGCTCAGTGGACGTCACAATTGCCCCGCCTCGCGAGCCGCTCGATCCGCTCCTCGCTCGTCCCTCGCTTCGATGCTCCCTCGCTCTCGGCTCATGAGACTCATTTCTTTACTTTCACCAGGGCCCCGTGCTGGAGGTCACCGCGCTGGACGGCCTGGGTGCGTTCGAGCGAGTACTGCTCGCTCCGGTTCTCCTCGGCGGCCTTGATCCACTCCTTGCGGGCGGCCTTGTCGTACCGGATCGAGGACGGCATCTCGGTCCAGATCTCCTGCGGGTTGTCCGCGAGCTGCTTGGCCCGCTTTGGGCCGAGCGGTTCGTGCTTGATCTTGTGGTGCAGCTTGAGGATCGCGTCCATGAGCATCTCCGGGCGCGGAGGGCACCCCGGGAGGTACATGTCGACGGGAACGATGTGGTCGACGCCCTGCACGATGGCGTAGTTGTTGAACATCCCGCCGGAACTGGCGCAGACACCCATGGCCAGCACCCACTTCGGCTCGGGCATCTGGTCGTAGATCTGGCGCAGTACCGGGGCCATCTTCTGGCTGACCCGACCGGCGACGATCATCAGATCGGCCTGCCGAGGCGAGGCCCGGAAGACCTCCATGCCGAACCGGGCCAGGTCGTACCGGCCGGCACCGGTGGCCATCATCTCGATGGCGCAACAGGCGAGGCCGAACGTCGCCGGCCACAGCGAGGCGGTGCGGGTCCAGTTGACGAGCTTCTCGACGTTGGTGAGCAGGAAGCCGCTGGGCAGCTTTTCTTCTAGTCCCATGTCACTAGCCCCATGTCAGTCCCATTCCAGTCCGCCGCGCCGCCAGACATAGGCGTAGGCGATGAAGACGGTGCCGATGAAGATGACCATCTCGATCAGTCCGAACAGACCCAGCGAGTCGTTGGCCACCGCCCACGGGTACAGGAAGATGATCTCGATGTCGAAGATGATGAACAGCATCGCGGTCAGGTAGTACTTCACCGGAAAGCGGGCGCCGCCCAACGGCTGGTCGACCGGCTCGATGCCGCACTCGTAGGCGTCCACCTTGGCCTTGTTGTAGCGACGCGGACCGATGTAGGGCGCGGCGGTGACCGAGAACAGGGCAAAGGCGGCTGCCAGCGCGAACAACCCCACGATGGGTATGTAGGGGTTCAGCATGGCCGAAACCTTACGACCAGCCCCATGGAGGCGATCATGCTGCTGGAGCCAACCGGGTCAGCCCGTTGATCACCCGGTCCACGGTGTCCCCGCCGCGCTCGTCGGTGAGATTCGCGAGCAGCTTGAGAACGAACTTCATCAGTAGCGGGCGCGGCAGTCCCTTGGTGGTGCACATGCGCATGACCTCGGGGTGCCCGATCAGCTTCACGAAGATGTTGCCGAGCCGGTAGTAGCCGCCGTACGCGCCCTTGAGCGAGTCCACATACGAGCGCAGCGCCTGCTCACGGTGCGGGCCGGACGGGCGAGCCACTGCCTGTACGGCGTGCTCGGCGGCAAGCTTGCCGGTCTCCATGGCGTAGGCGATGCCCTCACCGTTGAACGGGTTGATCGCACCGGCGGCGTCACCGACCAACATCAGGCCGCGGGTGTACTGCGGCGTCCGGTTGAAGCCCATCGGAAGTCCGGCGCCGCGCACCGGGCCGGTTGCGGTCTGCTCGGTCAGGGTCCACTCGGCCGGGACGTTGTCGAGCCAGCGCTTGAGCATCTCGCGGTAGTCGGTGTTTCCGTACGCGGCGGAGGAGTTCAGCACACCGAGGCCGACATTGACGGTGCCGTCACCCATGCCGAAGATCCAGCCGTACCCGGGCAGCAGTCGTTCGCCGTCGCGCAGTTCCAGCCAGGACTCGATGTACTCGTCGTTGGTCCGCGGGGAGGTGAAGTACCGGCGTACGGCCACCCCCATCGGCCGGTCCGTACGACGGGTCAGTCCCACCGACTTGCTGACCGTCCCGCTCATTCCCCCCGCATCGATCACAAGCGGCGCGCGGTAGCTGACTGGACTGCCGCCCTCGGCGCGTCCCTCGACGCCGACGACGCGCCCGGCCCGATCCAGGATCGGTCCGTCGACGCGGGTTCCCTCGACCAGTTGCGCGCCGGCCTTCTGGGCATGACGGGCGAGCATCTCGTCGAAGTCCAGGCGGGGCCGAACCAGTCCGTAATTCGGGTAGCTGGCCAGCTCCGGCCAGTCCATCTCGAGGCGATGCCCGCCGCCGTAGACCCGTAGGCCCCGGTGCCGGATCCACCCGGCCTCGGGACCGGTGTCGATGCCCATGTCGATCAGTGGCTTGACACCGCGTGGGGTGAAGCCGTCTCCGCAGACCTTGTCACGCGGGAAGCTGGCCTTCTCGACCAGCAGGACGTCCAGACCTGATTGGGCCAGCCAGTACGCCGTCGCCGAGCCGCCCGGGCCTGCGCCGACGACGATAACGTCGGCCTCGGCGGTGGGTCCCGAGGGGACGGTGCGGGCTGAATCGTCGGTGGCGGAGCGCTGCACGTAGGGGCCGGTAGTGGTCACTGCGGACCTCCTCGCGCTGCCTGCCGGTGTCAGGGCCGTCGACCAGTCACCGGGTGCTTGTGAAGAATTTCACGAAGTACGGCGCCAAGTCTAAGCCCCCGGACTACACAATGCCGACCGGGCCGTGGCGCCGATTCACCCGAGCGGGGCAGGCGTGGGGGGAAACGGGGTAGGCGGACCTCCCGGCCCTGGCGCGGGCGCTGGTCCGGGACCCGGATCCGGCGCCGGATTGGGGACAGGTACCGGCCCGGGACCTGGATCCGGGGTCGGCCCCGGACGGGGCGGGGACGGGTCACCGGGAACCGGGGCCGGGTGCGGCGACGGCGTGGTGGGCTCGGGTGGGTTCGGCGGGAACGGTGGGACCGACATGGGTCCAGTCTCGACCTTCGGCGGGCGTTCGGCCAGCCACAGTGTTCACACGCCAAGGCCTGGACCGCCGCGATCAAGGTGCAGCTACCCCCAGAATTCCGCTGAGATGTACGTCAACGTCCACAACGTGGCCTTCCCTGGCGGCGCGATCCGTGGTCAATTCCGCGGCTAGCTGCTTGCGACTAGGTGCGCGTCGCCCGGTGTAGCGCAACGATGCCGAAGGTGAGGTTGCGCCAGCCGACGTCGGTCCAGCCGGCAGCACCGATCCGGTCGGCCAGCACGCGCTGATCGGGCCAGGCTCGGATCGACTCGGCGAGATAGCGGTAGGCCTCCGGGTTGCTCGAGACACGGTCGGCTATCCACGGGAGGGGGCGCAACAGGTACTCGCGGTAGATACGGTCGAACCAGCTCCAGACCGGCCGAGAGAATTCGCAGACCACCAGGCGCCCACCGCGCCTGGTCACCCGGGCTAATTCGGCGAGGGCGGCGTCGACATCGGAGACATTGCGCAGCCCGAAACTGATCGTGACCGCGTCGAAGCTTTCGTCGGCGAAGGGCAGGGCCAGGGCGTCGGCGGCGACCTTGGGTACGTCGCGGCTCGCGCCGGCGTTGAGCATGCCCACCGAGAAGTCGCTGGCCACGGCAAAGGCGCCGCATGCCGTCAGCGGGACCGTCGATACGGCCGTCCCGGCTGCGACGTCGAGGACTTTGTCCCCCGTACCGGCTACGAGCGCGGCCGTCGTGGCCCGGCGCCAGCCGCGGTCCTGTCCGACGGACATCAGCGTGTTGGTGAGGTCGTACCGACCCGCGACCGCATCGAACATCGCCGCGACATCGGCCGGGGCCTTGTCCAGACCCGCGCGCGAGCCCCGGTCACGTCTGGCCGTCACCGTCGCGACGCTACAACCACGAACTCGCGGGTAATCCGTGGGTGAGGCGGGCCGCACGACGCGGCTCGGCGGGCAACCTACGCTGTGGAGATGAGCGTGGCCGAGCAACTGCACAGCCGCGACGTCGATCCGAGCCCGGCCACCTCCGGACGGCTGCGCACCCGGGCCATCGACGATCCGGGGCGGTTGATCGATCTGCTGCCCCGCGAGCAAGCGGTCGCCTGGGTCAAGGACAACGAGGGGCTGATCGGCTGGGGCGAGCTGGGCCGGCTCGAAGTCAAGGGTCCGGATACCTTTGTGCAGGCCTCGCGCTGGTGGCGCGAGCAACTGGCCGAGATCGCGGTGACCGACGAGGTCAGCCTGCCTGGTACCGGAGCGGTCCTGTTCGCCAGCGCGGCCTTCGACATCCGGACCGGTGCATCGGTCTTCGTCATCCCCCGCGTGGTTCTGGGTCGCTCGGGGGTGCACACATGGTTGACCGCGCCCGACGACGAGCGGCCACAGCTGAACAT
>JALZIL010000274.1 GCA_030860305.1 Actinomycetota bacterium | reverse complement strand
ACGCGGACCTCGCCCTGGACACCCTCATCCCGGACTCGGCCAACCAGCCCTACGACATCCACCGGGTGATCGAGGCCGTCGTGGACGACTTCCTCGAGGTCCAGCCGCTGTACGCGCAGAACATCGTGATCGGGTTCGGACGCGTCGAGGGCCGGCCGGTCGGCGTCGTGGCGAACCAGCCGATGCACTTCGCGGGCACCCTCGACATCGACGCCTCCGAGAAGGCCGCGCGCTTCGTGCGCACCTGCGACGCGTTCGGCATCCCCGTCGTGACGCTCGTGGACGTGCCGGGCTTCCTGCCGGGCGTCGGCCAGGAGCACGCCGGGATCATCCGCCGGGGCGCCAAGCTGCTGTACGCCTACTCCGAGGCCACCGTCCCGCTCATCACCGTCATCACCCGCAAGGCCTACGGCGGTGCTTACGTCGTCATGGGCTCCAAGCACCTCGGTGCCGACGTCAACCTCGCCTGGCCGACCGCGCAGGTCGCGGTCGTCGGTGCGCAGGGCGCGGTCAGCATCATCAAGCGCAAGCAGATCGCTGCCGCGGACGACCCCGAGAAGACGCGGCAGGAGTTCATCACCGAGTACGAGGACCGCTTCGCGACGCCCTACATCGCGGCCGAGCGCGGCTTCGTCGACGCGGTGATCGAGCCCGCGCAGACCCGCCGGGAGGTCGCCCGGGCGCTGCGGCTGCTGCGCAACAAGCGCCAGAGCTTGCCGCCGAAGAAGCACGGGAACATCCCGTTGTGACCGGTCTGCCCGGCAACGGCGTCTCCAGACTCGTCCCGGCGGGGCCAGGAAGCGACGACTTCATCATCCTGCTGCGGCTCGTGCCACCGCGGATCGAGGTCATGGACCTGACGGCCCAGGCGCATCCCCATCCGTCCGGCCTCGTGCCCGCGGTCGTCGAGCGTGCCGGCACGAGCTGGAAGTCCGTGCCGGCCGAGCGTTCGACGTCGTGACCGGGGAACGGCCACATCTGGCAGTGGTGCGCGGGGCGCCGACGCCGGAGCAGCTGGCGGCGCTGCTCGCCGTGGTAGGTGACGCTGCCCGGTCCACCCGCGCCGTGCACACGGCCGGGCGGAGCCGTGACCCGTCGCCGTGGGCCGCGCCCGCACTGCGCGCATCGTTCGTTCCGAGCCCGGGCGGGTGGCGCGCTTCGGCGCTACCCCATGTATGAGCACACGCCACCGAGACCTGGGTGGTGCGCTGACGGCCGGCAACGCCGGAGGCCGGCGGCATACTCCACCGGCCCCCGACGAAACATGAACGCTGCTCACGGGTCGACGCCGATCACCTTCTTGACCGTCACGAGCGCGATTTCGGTGCAGAGCACACCGTTCAAGGTGCGCGACGCCGTCACCCGGAAGTCGACGACGTACACCTTCGACATGTAGGTGTCCGAGCCGATCATGTGGGTCACAGGATCCGGTGTCACATCGTCGGCCTCGAAGGTGCTGTAGCCGGTGTAGGTCACACCGGTTGCGCCGGTCACATCAACGAAGGCGCCCTGGGCGTTCTTCTTCGCCCACTGGTAGCTCACACCGGCAGTCGAGCTTGGGGCGGCCGTTAGCGCGACCGATGTTCGGCTGTCTTCGGCCGCTTTGCTCGCCGTCACAGTGAGCGCGTTGCGGACGGTGAACGGATCCGACGTGAGCGTGATGCTGCACGGCGGAGTGAGGCCCTGCGTGTCGGTGATGGTCATGACCATCCGGTAGACGCCCTCACCACCATTGACGAGCGAAGCGTCGTTGATGTCGAGGGCACCGCTCGACGAGGTGCCGGTCTTGGCGTCCTGGTAGGTGCCGTCCGCCTTCTGCTTCTGCAACGTCCAAGCGTAGGTGTAGCTGCCGTTGCCACCGGTGGCCGTCGTGCTGAACGCGAAGGTGTTGTCGCAGTCCGGTGTCACCTGCAGGCTCCCGCCCACCGCGTCGAAGACGGTGGTCGTCACCGACGTCGCTGCCTGGCATTGCGGCTTGCCGCTGATGGCCGCGTCGCTGGTGTCCTTCACGAGGAGGTCTGCCTTGTAGTCACCGGCGCCGCCACCCATCACGTCGTCGGCGTCGAAGGTACCCGCGGCGAGCGTGCTCTTGCCCACTTCGGTCCAGGCCGGAATGTCTGGGGTCCCGGTGTTCCGCTTGAAGGACCATTCATAGCTGTACGGCGCTTTGCCGCCCGACACGGTCGAGGAATAGGTGAACTGGTTGTCGCACAACGCGCCGAGAGTCGCGTCGACCGAGAGCTCGCGGTACACCGTGATGCTGCCCGAACCGCTACCCGTGCAGCCGTTGGCGTCCAGGGCCGTCTGCTCCACGGCGATCTGCACCGAATCCTCACCAGCCGGCAGCGTCACATTGACTGTGCCGGTGGTCGCGGTGGAGGTCCAGACCTGGTTATCGAGGACGCTCTGAGTGACGCCGCCACCTGACAGCGTCGCGCCACTGCTGTTCGGCACGGTGAACTTCCAAGCCGCACTACTGCCGGACGTGGCATAGGTGAACGACTGCTCGCAGTCGACTGACAGTGTGGTGGTGGGATCTACCGGCTCGAAGAACGTGTACTTGAAGATCTCGGTGGCGTCCTTGAGGTCGCTGGTGTCCACCGCCGACGAGCGGGTGCGCACCTGCACGAAACGCTCCGCGCCGGCGCAGGGATTGAACGTGCCGGAAGGGTCCAGAAGGTCGAGGTTGACCCTGGCCTCGGCGAACTCGAACCGGTCGAGCGATCCGGTCACCCAGTTTCCACGGCTGTTGACATAACCCCACGGTGCAGCCGGGATAGCCGTCTGGTTGATGAAGGACTGGATGCCAGCAGGCAGGGACGGGGACTCCACATACGTCGACGTGTTGCCGTCGTAGGTGTAGTAGTGCGGGACGGCGCTGCCGGTGTTGCCCGAGCCCTGCATCTCGAAGGTCAGCAGCACGTCACCGGCCGAACGGTCGGGAACCTCTGAACCCAGCGGGTTGATGGTCGGGGGAAGCTGGTTGAACTCGAAGTCGAAGGCCGTCGTACCGTTGTTGCCGCGTCGCTCCATACCGAAGAACACGTCGTCCCCGTTGTTGGCCAGATAGGCCTGGGTGATGTCGTACTTGGCCGACCCGACGCTGCCGGGACCGACGTTCCACTCATGCGGCTTCTGCTCCTTGCCACCGGTCAGGAAGATGTTGCCATCCGCGTTGCCGACACCGTCGACGATGCGGGCACCGTTCCAGTGACCTGTCCTCACGGCACCCGACATGCCGGGGACGACGCCGGTGGCGATGGAGTCCTCGACCGTCGGCGGGTCGGTGTTGGGCTCGCAGTCCTTGACCCAGTCGATAGCCGTCGATGCCTCTAGCGGACACTTCACCGTCGGGCCACCGGGATAGAGGTTGGCGTTCTGCTCGATCTCGATCGCCTGCTGTCCGATGTTCCCGCTCACCTCCACCGGGAGCGCAGGCGAGGCAAATCCGACAAGTGAAGCCGCTGCAAGCGCGCTGACGCAGGCGAGGCGGACGCCACGCCTGCCCGAAGTCCGGGCACGCTTAATACGCTTGGTCATTGAGATCCCCCGGGAAGCTTTGCGCCCGGCCCCCACGACCGAACGAAAAAAAGTTGACATGTTTTGCCCTCGATTGCAACCCCTGAAACCAACTCTCTCGGCGGTTGATGTCGGGGGTCGCCGGCCCCATGCGAACCAGGGACTGGCAGCCGGCGACGGACCAAGCCGGTTTCCGTCCGATCATCAGCCCTGACCGTCCGATGCCGGCCAGGTAGCTAACCTGGGGTCCATGCCTGCCTGGCGCCGCGTCACAGCTCTCGTGCTGACGGTCGCCGCTGTGAGCACAGGCTGTGGTCCTGGCCCGAATGTCGAGCGACCGCTCGCCGAGCCGTTCCCAGTGGCGACGGCGAGCTCCTCCCCGGCCCCGACCCCGGTCCTGCCCAACCTGCTGCCCGGGATGCCACCCCCGTTGCAGGCCGACGACGTCTACGCCGCCACCCGGGACGGCCTCGCGCCGGCCGTGCGGGACTTCCCCGAGCTCATCTACGTCCCGAACGGCGTCTCGAACACCGTCACGGTGGTCGACGCGAAGACCGCGGCGGTCGTCGGCGAATACCCGGCGGGCGACGTACCGCAGCACGTGGTGCCGTCCTACGACCTGAAAACCTTGTGGGTGAACAGCAGCTCGAGCAACACCCTCACCCGGATGGACCCGGCCACGGGGAAGGTGATCGACACGATCGAGGTCGACGACCCGTACAACCTGTATTTCACGCCCGACGGCAAGGATGCGGTCGTCATCGCCGAGCGTCTGCGGCGGATCGACTTCCGGGATCCGGAGACGATGGAGCTCCGGGCCTCCCTGCCCACCCCCTGCAAGGGTGTCAACCACGTCGACTTCTCCGCGGACGGCCGCACCTTCGTCGCCAGCTGCGAGTTCAGCGCGCAGCTGATCGAAGTCGACACCGCCGCGCGCGCCATCACTCGGACGCTCGACCTGCCCCGTGGCAGCAAGCCGCAGGACGTCAAGCTCTCGCCGGACGGCGCGGTCTACTTCATCGCCGACCTGAACCGCGACGGCGTCGTGGTGCTGGATGCCACGAGCTTCATGGAGGTCGGCTTCGTCCCCACCGGCACCGGCGCGCACGGTCTCTACACCAGCCGCGACAGCCGCGACCTCTACGTCACCAACCGGGGCGCAGGCAGCGTCTCGGTGCTCGACCTCGCCAGCCGCACGGTGCGAGCGACCTACCAGTTACCGGGCGGCGCCAGCCCCGACATGGGCAACCTGTCCGTGGACGGCACGAAGCTGTGGCTCTCCTCCCGCTACGGCTCGCAGATCTACGCCCTCGACATGACCACCGGGCAGACCACCGCCACCGTCGAGGTCGGTCAGGGGCCGCACGGCCTCACCGTCTACCCCCAGCCGGGTCGTTACTCACTGGGGCACACTGGCATCCTGCGTTGACCGGCGGCCGGATCGCGACTCGTAGACTGCGACGTCCCCTTCCGCCGTCTTGGGAGTTCGCCACGTGCACAAGGTCCTGATCGCCAACCGGGGCGAGATCGCGGTCCGCGTCGCCCACGCCTGCCGCGACGCCGGCCTGCGGTCGGTGGCCATCTACGCCGAGCCCGACCTCGAGGCGCTGCACGTCCGGGTCGCCGACGAGGCGTTCGCCCTCGGCGGGACGACGCCGGGTGACTCCTACCTGCAAGTCGAGAAGGTACTGCAGGCGCTCGCCGACTCGGGCGCCGACGCGGTGCACCCCGGTTACGGATTCCTCTCGGAGAACGCAGCTTTCGCCCAGGCGGTCCTCGACGCGGGTGCGACCTGGATCGGCCCGTCACCGGAGGCCATCGCCGCGCTCGGCGACAAGACGACCGCACGCCACATCGCCCTGCGGATCGGCGCCCCGCTCGCGCCCGGCACGGTTGATCCGGTGAAGGGCGTCGACGAGGTCCGCGCCTTTGTCGCCGAGCACGGCCTGCCCGTCGCCATCAAAGCGGCGTTCGGCGGCGGCGGGCGCGGTCTGAAGATCGCCCGCAAGGACGAGGAGATCGAGGAGCTGTACGAGTCGGCAGTCCGCGAGGCGGTCGCCGCCTTCGGACGTGGTGAGTGCTTCGTCGAGCGCTACCTCGACAAGCCGCGCCATGTCGAGACCCAGGTGCTCGCCGACAGCCACGGCAACGTCGTGGTGGTGGGCACCCGCGACTGCTCGCTGCAGCGCCGCTACCAGAAGGTGATCGAGGAGGCGCCCGCGCCGTTCCTCACCGACGAACAGCGCGAGCAGCTCTACGACGCCTCGAAGAAGATCATGCTCGAAGCCGGCTACGTCGGCGCAGGAACCTGCGAGTTCCTCGTCGCCCAGGACGGGATGATCTCCTTTCTCGAGGTCAACACCCGACTGCAGGTGGAGCACCCGGTCACCGAGCAGGTCACCGGTGTCGACCTCGTGCGTGAGCAGTTCCGCATCGCCGACGGGCTCGAGCTGTCCTTCCCCGATCCTGAGCCACGCGGCCACGCCTTCGAGTTCCGGATCAACGGTGAGGACGCCGGCCGGGGCTTCCTGCCCGCACCGGGCGTCGTGCGGACGTACCGCCCGCCGTCCGGCCCAGGGGTCCGGGTGGACACCGGCGTCGAGTCGGGCTCGGTCATCGGCGGAGCCTTCGACTCGCTGCTGGCCAAGCTCATCGTGACCGGTGCCACCCGCACCGAGGCGCTCGAGCGCTCCCGCCGCGCGCTCGACGGCATGCAGGTGGAGGGAATGGCGACGCTGCTCCCCTTCCACCGCAAGGTGGTTCGTGATCCTGCCTTCGCGCCCGCTTCGGCCTCAGACCCGTTCACCATCCACAACCGCTGGATCGAGACCGAGTTCGAGAACGACATCGAGCCCTACGCCGACG
>JALZIL010000231.1 GCA_030860305.1 Actinomycetota bacterium | reverse complement strand
GCCTAGCTTCGGGCTGGATGCCGTCCTGAGGCGAGGCTTGAAGCTTCCACCATCGGCATGGTTGGTGGGAGGAGGTCTGAACAAAGCGGAGGGGGCATGGCTCCGGTTCCCGTGCGCGTCCGCAGGCGCCCGGCGAGTCCAGCCATTCGACAGGGACCTGGACTACCTGCTGGAGGACCGGCACCTCAGGGGGGAGATGCGGGACTCCATGGTGGACATCCTCAGCTCGGGGCTGTCTGAGGCCGCCTGTTCGGAGGAGGCAGCCGCGCCGTCCGGGCTGCCTTGACCAAGCCGCAGGACCTGCCCGATGCCAGCGGACGGTAGCCGCAACGTCATGGGGGTGATCAGGCGCGGCGCTCGCGAGCGCGGCGCTTGCCTTCGTGCATCGCCTGTACGCGGGCGACCGGGATTTCCCGGCCCTCCTCGACCAGCTCCCGACTGATCTGCTGGGGCTCGGGCATCGCCTCGGCCCACGGATCACCATCGGCGACCATCCGGGCCGCGGAACGTACGGTGAAGTCTGCCGGCGTCACCTGATCAAGGTCCTCCCAGGCCACCGGGTACGACACCGGCGCCCCCGGCCGAATTCGCGGACTGTAGGCGGCCACCACCGTCGCCCCGCCGGACCGGGTCGAGTCGAGGAACACCTTGCCCTCGCGATCTGCACGGACGTAGGCCGTCGTGGCCAGCGCGAGGTCAATCTGCTCCGCCCGAACCGCGATCGCCCGGGTCGCTGCGGCCACCTCCTCACCGGTCGCCGCCTCGGAGACCGGCACATAGACGTGGACGCCCTTCGCACCGCTGGTCTTGGCCGTACCAACCAGGCCGGCATCGGCCAACGCCTGCCGTACGAGGTGCGCGGCGCCCACCGCCGCCGCGAACCCGTCGCCGTCTGGCGGGTCGAGATCGAGCACCATATGGGTCGGTTGGTTCCAGTGCTCGGCCCGTACCAACGTCGGGTGGTATTCCACCGCACGCTGATTGGCCAACCACAGCAACGTCCGACGGTCGTTGCACAGCGCGTACGAGACCTCCCGTTTCGACGCCTCCGCCCACACCTGGACGGTCCGTACCCAGGGCGGGGTGTACTTCGGGACGTTCTTCTGCATAAACGGCGGCCGGCCGCGCAGCACCCGCACCACCGACAGCGGCCGATCGGTCAATCCCGCGATGATCTGGTCAGCCACCGCGTCCAGGTAATCGATCAGATCACGCTTCGTCGCCTCGGCGCCGTCGAACAGCGGCTCGTCGAGGTTGGTCAAGGCCACCCCGTCGCGCGACTCGCCTCCGGTCATCGGATCACCGTCCCACTAATTGCTCGTACGTTGCAGTCCGGTCGGCAGGATGGGCGGCATGGATCCGTACTCGGCGCTGGCCCATCTGGTTTGTTCGCGGTGCCGGCGCAGCTACGTCGCCTCCGTGCCACAAGGGTTGTGCCCGGACTGTGCGGCACCGCTGCTGGCGCGGTACGACCTGTCCCAGGTCACGGTCAGCCGAGCTGATATCGCGAACCGGCGACCGGATCTCTCCCGCTATCACGAGCTACTGCCGGTCTCGTCGCCCGAACATGTGGTCAGCCTGGGCGGGGGCATGACGCCGGTGCTGCCGCTGCCTCGGCTCGGCGCCGAACTCGGGCTCTCCCGGTTGCTGGTCAAGGACGAGGGACTGCTCCCGACCGGCAGTTTCAAGGCTCGCGGGGCCGCGGTCGGGGTCTCCCGGGCCCGCGAACTCGGCCAGACAGCTCTGGCAATGCCCACCAACGGAAATGCCGGCGCCGCCTGGTCTGCCTACGCTGCCCGAGCCGGTCTGCGCATGGTCGTTGCGATGCCCGTGGACGCACCCGCGGTGACCCGCGCGGAAATAGTCGCGACCGGCGCCGAACTGCGGCTCGTGGACGGGCGGATCTCCGACGCGGGTCGCCTGGTCAAACGTCTTGTCGCCGAAGACCCTTCGCTCACCGACGTGGCAACGCTGAAGGAGCCGTACCGGATCGAGGGGAAGAAGACCATCGGATTCGAGCTGGCCGAACAACTCGGCTGGCGGATGCCTGACGTCATCATCTATCCCACCGGTGGCGGGGTCGGCCTGATCGGCATCCACAAGGCCCTCACCGAGCTGATCGAGCTGGGCTGGGTCACCGGGCCGCTGCCGCGCTTCGTCTGCGTGCAGTCCACCGGTTGCGCCCCGATCGTGCGCGCGTTCGAAGCTGGTCATCCCGAGTCGGAGCCGTGGATCGACGCGCGCACCGTCGCGTACGGCATCACTGTCCCCAAGGCACTCGGTGACTTCCTGGTCCTGGACGCACTGCGCGAGACCGGCGGGACCGCCATCGCGGTCGACGACTCTGACCTGCTGGCCGATCTACGGCTCGCCGGAGGTCTCGAGGGGCTGTTCTTCTGCCCGGAGGGAGCAGCGACGATCACGGCCGCCCGGATGCTGCGGGCGAGCGGATGGCTGGGCGCCGACGAGGAGACTCTGCTGCTCAACACCGGCGCCGGGTTGATCTACCCCGACTCGGTCGAGCTCAGCCCGCGGGCCGAAAACCTTCCGCACTAACGGGTCATGTGCCGCAGGTTCGACATGTGGCTAGTGACCAGTTAGTGGGGATGGCGGCGGCGGCGCTCAGCTCTGGGGCAGCATCCCCCGCAGCACCCGTACGGCGACGACCTGCGTGGCCAGATCCTGGGCGTCCCGGCTACCGATGTCGCCGAGCATGGCAACCGCGCGACGCTGCGAAGTCGACCGCTGTGCGGCCCCAACCTTCGTCGACCATCTGCCAGTGACGATCATCTGTCATGGGGTCAACCGCATCGATCAGGTGTGGAAAGCAGTTGGGTCAGAGCGGGATTGTCGATGTGCGCACCGAGCAACCGAGCTGAGGCCAACGCGGTCTGATCGCCGAGGCGGGATCGGTGCACGTGGGCACGCACGACCAGTTCGCCCATGTCACAACGCGCGGCCAGGGAGGCCAGGCTCGCGACCAGCGGCCTGGCCCGGTCCGGATCGTCGCGGTCCAAGGCGGTACTGATCACGGCGTCCAACACAAACGCATGAACCCATTGATAGCGGTCGGGCACCCGGTTGGATCGAAATGCCGCCTCCCCGAGCCACTTCGTGGCGGCGACGTGGTCGCCTCGGCCGGCGTTGAGCAGGCCGAGACCGCGCGCGGCCATGCCCTCCCAGCACGGGTCGTTGAGCTGGCAGGCCAGCACCCAGGCTTGTTCGAGCCCATCAGCGGCGGCGTCGATGTCCCCGGCGTGAAGATCGAGCTCAGCTCGCAGGGTCTGCGGCCACGGAAGGAAGGACATCCATCGCTGTGCATGTACCAGTTCCAGCGAGCGCGCCAGTGCAGCGGCGGCCTGGCTGCGCTCGGCGCGCAGCAGGTGCGCGCGAGCCAGTATCGACAATGACCACGCCTGCTGCCGATGATCGGCACAGCGACCGGCCCGGTCCACGGACTCGGCAAGATGTTCGAAGGCGACCGGGTAGTCGCCGCTGTCGGAGGCGTTCATCCCGCGGACCCCGAGGACCGCGGCGAACTCCTGATCAGTCTCGGCCAGCGCCTGGGCCTTGGCCAGCCAGGTATCG
>JALZIL010000216.1 GCA_030860305.1 Actinomycetota bacterium | reverse complement strand
GTGACCTCTTCCGTGTCAGGGAAGCGCGCTACCGCTGCGCCAACCGCCCGTCGAGGTGGAGACGGGATTTGAACCCGTGTAGACGGCTTTGCAGGCCGTTGCCTCGCCTCTCGGCCACTCCACCGTGTAGCTGGTGCCTGGATAAAGATGCTCTGCCGAGCGGACGACGGGATTCGAACCCGCGACCCTCACCTTGGCAAGGTGATGCTCTACCAACTGAGCCACGTCCGCGTATTCGTGCTCCGCGGACTGTACCGACGCGCGGGCAAGCACTCAAACGGAGGGGGTGGGCACCAAGCCGGTGCAGCCGCGCAACTGCTCGAAGGCGGCGACCTCGGCCAGTGCCTGTGGACCCACGACCGGCTGCGGTCGACCAGTCTCGTCGATCACAGCCGGAGTGAAGCGCGATCCGATGACCGCGCCGGTCTGCACGGTGAGGGTGAGGACTCCGGTGTCATCGGAGAATGCCTGTGGGCGCCACCAGAGGAAGTTCCCCAGTCCATATGCCACGTACGCGCCGATACCTGGCTGGTCGAGGTAGCCAGCACCGAGCAGCAGGTGAGCGTGGGTGCCCACGATGGCGTCGGCCCCCGCTGCTGCAAGGTCGATGGCCAGCTTCTGCATGTCCTGGGTGGGGCAACCCTCACCCTCGATGCCCCAATGCAGGTAGACAACGACGACGTCACCGGCGCCGCCAGCCTCCCGTACGCCGGCGATCAGTCGGTCCTGGTCGGCGGTGGAGGCGATGCCGGGGGAGTCGTCGGTTGCCGTCCACCGTTGGTAGGTCCGGTCAGGAATCTGACTGGCTCCGAAGATCGAGATGCCGACCCCGCGGACGACGGTGCGGTAGGGCGCGTAGGCGGTGGCCGCATCGGCTCCGATCCCGACTACCGAGATCGGTCCAGCCGTGACCGCGGCGAGGGTGTCGTCGAGCCCGACCCGTCCGTAGTCCACGGCATGGTTGTTGGCCAGCGAGGCGACGTCGATGCCGGCCGCGGCCAGCGCGTCCAGGGAGGCCGTCGGTGCCCTGAAGTGGAATTGCTTGGGCTCCTCGACGCCACGCTGGGTGATCGCCGTCTCCAGATTGACCATCGCGATGTCGGCTGCCGAAAGCGCAGCAGAGATAGGGCCGAATGCGGCTGCCGGATCGTCGAGCAGGTCCTGGGTGCGGCCGGTGAAGTGAACATCGCCGGCGAAGGCCAGAGTCACCGAGGGCGCAGCGGGAGGAGTCGGCGTCGACGATGTCGATGGAAGCGGCGAAGTCAGTTGCGTGGAGGTGCCGGCTGCCAGCTCGTCGGGGGGCTGCAGGTGGTCCGGCGAGAGTGCGAGATTGACGACGAAGGCGGTGACCGCGAGCGTGGCGATACCGCCCAGGACGAGCCGATAGCCACGAACTTTCCGTTGTTTCCGGTGCCCGCTCACTGGCCAGAGCTTAGGGGCGGGGCCGGAGTTGGCGCGAGGAAGGAAGGGAAACGAACCGATCACACGGGCGGATGCGAATGACACGTGTGAGGATGAGCGTTATGAGTCGTACCGGTCTGTCACCGGCCGACGACGCGGATCTGGTTGCTCGGCTTGCCTCGGGCGAGTCCGACGCGCTCGCCCAGATCTATGACCGCTACCACCGGCAGGTGTTCACCCTGGCGCTGCGCATCCTGGGCGACCATGTCCTGGCTGAGGACACGACCCAAGAGGTGTTCCTCGCCCTGTGGCGTGATCCGACCAAGTTCGACCCGGCCAAGGGGGGCTTTGCCAGCTGGCTGCTTTCCCTGGCCCATCACCGTAGCGTCGATGCGGTCCGGCGCGAGGAGTCCCAGCGTCGCCGTCGGGATCGGCTGGCGGAACTCGACCCCCCCGCCATGATGGGGGAGGACCCTGCAGAGAAGGCGTTGGAGCGGCTGGTCGGCGTCGACGTACGCAGCGCCCTTTCTGAGTTGCCGGCGGTCCAGCGCGAAGCGCTGACGCTGGCTTACTTCGGTGGCTACACACAGCGCGAAGTGGCCGCCTTGACGGGTGCGCCACTCGGCACGGTGAAGACCCGCATGCTCGCCGGCATGCGTCGGTTACGCCAAGTCCTGGGCAGCGCGCTCGGTGACCTACCAGCGGCAGGAGGCCTGCAGGCATGAGCGGCCTGGAACGTAACGACACGGCACACGTCGAGTGGGACGAACTCGCGGTCGGCTGGACGCTGCGCGCGCTCGAGCCTGATGACGAACATCGATTCTCGACTCACCTTCGTGGCTGTGAGCGTTGCCATGCCTCCGTTCAGGACAGTGGGCTAGTACTCAGTGCCTTGGTGGAGCGGATGCCACTGGAATCTCCGTCCCCGGCCTTGCGCTCCCGTCTGCTGGCCGAGATCAACAAGACTCCACGCGACCTCGAGGCGTTCCCGCTGCCGCCCGAGCCGGCATCATCGGGCGGACAGCTGGTCGATTTCGCCGCTGCTGGTCAGCGGTCGATGCAGCGCCGCTCAAGGTCGGAGCTTGCGGCCCGGTCGAGGTGGTCGAAGATCGCGGCGTTGGCTGCTGCTGCCGCTGGGGTGTTGTTGATCGCCGGCCTCGGGATCTGGAACGTCACCCTGCAGGCCGATCGGGACACTGCTACCTCCGTGGCCGCCGATCGGGGTGAGATCCTGCAAAACCTGGCCGCTGCGGGCGAGGTGACGATGACGCCGTTGCATGACGGTGACGGTCAGTCCGTGGCCACGCTGGTCGTCGGTTCCAGTCAGGCGATGGTCATGACCAACGGGCTACCGGTCAACGACAACGACGACGAGATCTACGTGCTGTGGGGCCTCCAGGAGGTCGGTGAACAGCCACAGGCGCTGGGTACCTTCGATGTCGTCGACGCCGAGCTGGACATGCGCACCGTGGGATCGACTGTCGCTGGACTCGACGCGTTCAACGGGTACGCGGTGACGCTCGAGTCCGGACGTCAAGCCCCAGACACTCCGACGCTGCCAATGGTTGCCACCGGCTAGGTCCCCACCTGCCGCGGGACCCGGATTAGGGCAGACTGCTGAGTCGATGACCTCGACCGAGCGCGACACGCCCAAGGAGCGACAGCCCGATTCGGCTGGTGACGACGTCTACAGCCTCCGGGAGCGGGTCGCCGATGCCGCGTGGCGTCAACGCGTAGCCGCCAACGCCGCGCTGAACTCCGCCTACCGCATCGGGGTCGGAGTCGTCGGTTTCGTCATCCTGCTCGGCGGTGCGGCAGCCATACCGTTGCCCGGCCCGGGTTGGCTGGTCGTGATCGGCGCTCTGTTCGTCCTGGCGACCGAGTTCACCTGGGCCGAGCGGCTGCTGGAGTTCACCAAGAAACGGGTGAAGTCGTGGACGGACTGGGTGGGCCGGCAACCGGTCTGGGTTCGCGTTCTGATCGGGCTGGCCACGGCTGCGTTCGTGTACGGCGTCCTCGTCATCACGTTACACCTGACCGGTGTCCCGGACTGGATTCCGGACTGGGTGCCGCTGTGGCGGTGAGCCCGTCCCGGTAAGGTTGCCCGGGTCCCGGGCGCTTGGCTCAGCGGTAGAGCGCTTCGTTCACACCGAAGAGGTCACTGGTTCGATCCCAGTAGCGCCCACAAACAAAAATGGCCCCTGACCTGCGGAAACGCAGCATCAGGGGCCGTTTTCATGGCCGGCGTGCAACCTATGTGCAACACAGGTAGCGGCCTCGAGCGGTTCCCCGATCACGTCCTCAGCACTCACCCGGCGGATGCAGGCCCAGCGTGGGGTGTTGATGATGACGACGACCGCCCACCAGGACCAGCCGTAGCCGTCGTCCTCAATCCGCTCGGCCTCAACATGCTCAAGCAGTCCGTCTGGTCGGATCAGGGTCCAGGTCGGCATCGGGTCGGCTCCCCGCTACTGCGGCTCGACCCTCGCAGTCAGCTTCGCGCAAGCCATGTGCGGGGTACTCAAGTGGGCTCCAGAAATGCTGGCAGCGTCACAAGACGGCGTTTGGCTCAAAACTTCCCCGGACGAACTGACGTCGCAGCTCCGGGATCCGACACGAAGGTCACGGTCCTCCGTGTTATGCCCAGTTCTTGTTCTCCCCACGCGTCCTACCAGCCGTCCCGAGCACGCGCAATTCCGGTCTGAGGGCGCCCGATACGCACTACCTTTGGCCAGGTGGGCCTGCTCGATGTGAGGGTTCTCGGCGTCACAGAACTGCTCCACGACGCGCGGCGCGAGCGCGTGGCGCGCAAGCCCTTCGAATTGCTGTGCTTATTGATGGTGTCGCGACAGCGCGCCGCGCACGACGGCTGGCTCATTGATCAGTTGTGGCGGGGGAAGCCGCCCCCAACCGCAAGCTCGGCCCTGCGCGTGTATTTGGCGAAGCTCCGATCGGCACTCGAACCCGATCGTGGCAACGCGCCTTCGTCGCGGCTCGCGAAGACGGTCGGGGGTTGGCGGCTGCGGCTTGAACCCTATGAACTTGATCTGGCCCGATTTGAAGCATCGGCCGCAGAAGCAGCAACATCCCTGCAGGGCGGGTTTCTTGACCAAGCATGGACCGCATCCGGCGAGGCCCTGAGCGAGTGGCTCGGAGCCCCGTTCTCGGGGATCGACTTGGAGGCGTTGGTTGACGAAGCCAATCGGCTCACGCTGGTCCGGCGGCGAACCGAACGCCTTCGATGGGACGTCGGATTGCGCTGCGGTCGCGCACAGCAGGTACTCCCTGACCTTTGCCAGGCGTACGAGGAGAACCTGCTCGACGAGGAGCTGGCTGAATTGCTCAGCAGAGCAACCTATTTGGCGGGAGACCAACAGGCAGCGATAGACCTGCTCCGACGCTTCCGCCGGCGATTGTCAGACGAGCTCGGACTCGATGCTGGCCCGCGCATTGACGCGACCGAACGGGCCATTCTTCGTCACGAACTACGAATACCCGAAGAGCAAGAGGTCCTTGGCGGTTCGTGGACGGCCGCTGTGATCGACCGGCCAGAAGTCGTCAGCCGTCTAGATCAGGCCCTGCGGTTGAACCAGGTAGTGGCCTTGGTGGGCGAGCCCGGAATCGGAAAATCCACCCTGATCGGTGGCTTCCAGCTGCCGGGTCACCGTGTGCTGCGGGTTCGCTGCGCGGCCAGTGCCGCACCGCTCAGGCTCGTACATGATCTGCTCGCGTCCTTGGCGCAGGGACCCTCCGACGCCGCCGCGTGGGCCTCACTCCGCTCCGCTCTGAAGCGATGGCAGGCTGGCATCCCTGACCCGATCGGAGCTTCCCTTCTTGCGGAGGACCTGCTGGCCGATCTCGTCCGAGCCGAACCGACCCTGATTTGCATCGACGATGCTCATCATCTCGACCCGACCAGCGCCGAGGCGATCTCTAGGGCGGTTGTGCCGGTCGGATCGGCTCGGTTGCTGTTGGTATCGCCACAGCCCACGTCCTCGGTGCCTGGCGAAGTCGTGGGCGCAGAACCGACCGGTACGAAGTCACCTCTCATCCCCAACGTGGTCGTCGAGATGCCGCCGCTCCCCGAGCAGTTCTCGCGACAGTTGCTCGCGCGGCTCAGGGCGGCAGGAGGACATGACCGATTGAGTGATGACAGTGCCCTGACAGCGGCCGCGGGCAATCCTTGGCTCCTTGACGTGCTGACGATGGGCACACCCCGCGCCGGACTGGCGGCGCGGATGCTGGGTGGCCTGTCGGCGGAGTGCGAGTCGGGCTCGCTGCGTCTGGCCGTCATCGGCGTGCCCATTTCCCTCAAGCAGGCAACGGGACTGGTCGGTTCGGACGTCCTTGAACAGTTGCTCGTGACTCGGGTATTGATCGTAGCCAGCGGGACGTGCGTTTTCAGGCACGGCCTGCTAGCCGAGGCATTCTGCCGAGAGGCGAGTCAACAGGAGCTAGCGCATGCGGCAGCCGAGGTCGTGCGACGCGCACCGTCGGCAGGTCTTGAGCCCCTTGACCTTGCTGGAGCCGTCGAGCTGGCTGGTGCCCTCATGGAGGACCGGGACATCGCCGCGTGGGCCCTCGCCGCTGGACGCCAAGCTCTGTCCGGAGGCGGTGTCCAGCGGGCGAGAGAACTGTTCGACCTGGCCGAGCAACGGGCCGGCTCCGCGCTTGGGATGATCGGCTCGGCCAGGCTGGGCCGCGCTCAGTCCCTTGTCGGCGAAGGTGACTTGGCCGCGGCACGGGATTGGTTTGTCCGGTCGTTACGTCCACTCCAAGAGGTCGGTGCAGACGAGCAGGTAGCGGATGCAGTCCTCGGATATGTCGGCATGATGGGGCCGGAATCGGCCGAGGTACCGATCGTCGAGGCGATCACGATGTGGTTAGTCAAACGGTCGCACCTGCCGGATGCTCGGTTGCTCGCCGTGCTCGACGCGCGGGCCTCCACCGCCAACGAACTTGGTGACGCCGCAGAGCCAAGGACGCTTGAGCTGCTCGAGGCTTCGCAAAAGAGCACCGACCCCGCCGCTGCTGTCTACCGCCTGCGCGGATCGTGGCGATTGGAGTACAACCGCGGAGCCAGCCATCGTAGGCTCGCGCCTCTCGCCGGCGCCGTTGCGGACGCCGCTCGCAGCCTCGCCGACGACGGTCTGCTGGTCCGCGCACTGCGAAACCACGCCGACCATCTGCTGGGCAGCGGACGTGCATACGAGGCGCAGGAATGCCATGCGGAGCTCGAAGCCGTCTCGCATCGCTGCCGTAGCGCCCAAGGACGGTGGTGGGTCGCGCTGATGGAGGCCGAACGCGCACTGCGTGCGGGAGATCTCGAACATGGAATGGCGCTGGCAAGTGCTGCCTTCAGCACTTGGGATCGGCTGCCGCTCTCCTCGCGCAGCGAGGCGCTCACTCTGCAACAATTCATTGCAGCGTTTCAGGCCGGTCAGCTGGACATGCTCGTCTCCGAGCTCGTGGACGCGGAGGGCCAGTTCAGTATCTCCACGGGTAACAGCCTGCTCCCTGAGGCCAGCATCGCAGTCATGGCGCAGCTTGGATTGCAGCCAGATACGCATACCCTCCGGTCCGTCATTGCCACCCTTCGCAGCACGACTCGCGGCTGGCTCGATTCGCCGAAGTTGTATCTCCTCGGCCGGGCCGCTATCTTCGCCGGACTGTCCGATCCCTGGCTGGAATCGCAGTTGGAACGTCATGCCGGCTGCTGGGTCCTACTCGGAACAGGAGTGGCCACCGCAGGTCCGGTGGACGCGGTGCTTGCGGGCCTAGCCGAATTCAGGGACGACCACCAAAGCGCCCGCGTACTCGCCCATCAAGCGCAATTGTTGTGCGACAAGATGAATGCACCCTTCTGGCGAACCGACACAGATGTCATAATGCGCACCGCCCGCAACCACGCTGGCCACGCCTCCTGACTCTGGAGCAACAACATGTCCGATCCCGTCCCGCTAAAGCCAGGTGCTGGTCTTCTCAACGCCGTAAACGCCTATGGCGGGTCCTTTACCGGCGTTGATGAGCCGATCATCGACCCTCCGGTCGACCTCGTCGACGAATGCCAGCGGCGTGGAATCGAGGTCGACCCCGGCGTCGCCGACGAGTTGCAGGACCCGGAAAGGTGGCCGCAAATCACGCGGTCGGCTCTGGTCCACCTCGTGGAAACGGCGGAGGCCCGCGGAGTCAAATTTGAGCTCGTTCCAGACCACTCCGGTCCAGATGGGTCAGGGCCGGCATCGGTGGTCTCGCTCAAAATCTACTTGCAGGGCGGCTGACCCCGAAAAGGCTTTGCAGTTCCTTTGCATGTCGAGGCGAAGGTTCCCTACGTCCACCACCGACGTAAGGAGCAATCATGCATCCCAGCCTCTATTCCACTCTCGCCGACGGACACCGCCGGGACCTGCTCACCCAAGCCGGACATTCCCGCTTGGTACGCGCCGCTCGCTCGGCCGGCGAGCCGCACACTGGCCGTCGCCGACTCCGACTGCTGCGCATCGTGTTCCGCATCCCTCAGCTTGCGCGCCCGTGATCGTCCATTGTTGTCCGTCGTCGTCTCAGGGTGTCCAGATCTTCCCGTTGCTACATCTACTGCTACATGGTCGTCTACATGGACAATCGGAAGCCCGGCCAGGCTCAGCACGGCATTGGCTCACCGATCACGTCCGCGGCACGGACACGGCGAACGCACGCCCAGCGCGGATCATCGACCACCAGGACGACGGACCAGAACTACCAGCCGTTGCCGTCGTCCTCGAACCGTTCAGCCTCGACATACTCAAGCAGCCCGTCACGCCTTATCAGGGTCCAGGTGTTCATCGGCCCAGGCCCTCCCGCTCGTGTGCGGTTCGACCCTCGCAGTCGGGCTCGGCAAAGACCACCGAGTCAGGCCCAGCTAGTTTCAAATCCCGGCCACGTCCTTGCCCCATGCTCTGGACGGGGCAGCCTGCGGGGCCTGTACGAAATCTGCGCCACTCTGGGACCTTCAGGATTACCCTCCCACGCAACGTTCGCAGTTGGCGGGCGCTACCCGTACGAGCGTGGGCATGAGCAATCAGGATGCACTGACAACGGAATACTCTGCTGCGGCTGCGCTGGCTGCGGATGCCATCGCTGCGGCAGAGGCCGCTGCTCAGGATTTCGCCGACTCCCTGGACGCCACAGTCCCCGCAAGCCTTGAAGAACAGCAGCTTCAACGTCTGGCGGTGAACGCAGCCCGCCAGGTTGTGGATCTGGTGGCCGCCGCCCGTCGAGAACTGGCGGTGGTCGTCCAGGCCAAGGCGGCAGTGGCC
>JALZIL010000210.1 GCA_030860305.1 Actinomycetota bacterium | reverse complement strand
CTGCTGATCCTGACCGTGCTCGTGTCCCTGCTCGCGGCGGGCTGCCTGCGCGGGTCCGACCCGGAGGCGGCCGGCCCCAACCAGCTCGTCTGGGCCATCGGCGGGGCACCCGACGTCTACGTGCTCCTCGCCAAGGAGTGGAACAAGGACCATCCCGAGGCCATCGTACAGGTGGAGCCTCTCCCCTCGGCGGCCGACCAACAGCGGGTGCAGCTGACCCTGGCCCTCAACGCCCAGAGCCCCATGTTCGACATCCTGGGGCTCGACATCATCTGGATGGGCGAGTACGCGACGAACGGCTGGGTCGAGGACCTCAGCGACATGCTGCCCGAGCTGCGCCGCAAGCAGGTGCCGGCGGCGGTCACGGCAGCCCTGTGGGACGGCAAGCTGTGGGGCGTGCCCATGAACACCAACGGCGCGTTCCTGTACTACCGCAAGGACCTGCTCGACAAGGCGCCGGAGACCTGGGAGGAGGCCAAGGAGGTGGGGATGGCCGCGGCCGAGAAGGAGGGCATCGCCCCCTTCTGCGGCCAGGGGTTCCAGTACGAGGGCCTGGTCGTCAACTACCTCGAGTACTTCTGGGGCGCGGGCGGGGAGGTGTACGCCGACCCGACGGAGGGCTCGGAGTTCCTGTTCGACAAGGGTGACGCGGCCGAGCAGGCGCTGGAGTTCATGCGCGAGTCCAACACCGACGGCTTCTACGCGCCGGGCTTCAACACGATGCTCGAGGAGGAGTGCCGGGTGGAGTTCACGTCCGGCAACGTCGTCCTGATGCGCAACTGGCCGTACGCGTACGGGATCGCCATCGACCCGGCGGCCAGCGAGCTGACGCCCGACCAGGTGGGCATCGCACCACTGCCCGGGTTCGCCGGCTCGCCCGTCGACTCCGCGACCGCCCTGGGCGGCTTCAACCTCGGTGTGAGCGCCTTCTCGGAGAAGAAGGAGAAGGCCCGCGAGTTCGTCAGGTGGGTCGGCACCAGCCCGGCCGCACAGGGGATCCTCGTGGAGAACGCCCTGGCGCCGACGCTCAAGTCCGAGTACGAGGAGAACTCCGACGACCCCGTCTACCGGATGCTCGGTGAGCAGGTGCTGCCGACCGCGAAGCTGCGCCCGCCGTTCCCCACCTACTCCGAGCTGAGCCTGACCATCCAGGAGGCCGTCTGGCCGGCCTACAACGCTGAGCTCGGGGTCCAGGAGGCCGTGACGGGCATCACCGATGACATCGCGGCGATGACCGAACGGCTCAACGATCTGCGCGAAATCCTGCAGGAGCAGCAGGGCCAGCAGGCCCAGGGAAGCGAGCAGCCATGAGCACCTCCGCCGAGACCCGGGAGACCGAGCGCGAGCAGGGCCAGCAGCCGACCACGGCCAAGTCCAGCCAGATGTCGGAGCGCTCGCTGGCCAAAGTCTTCCTGGCGCCGTCGGTCGTCACAATGACGCTCGTCGCGGCTTTCCCCATCTTCTACGCGGTGATCGTCAGCTTCTGGCTGTACCTGGGGCGTGAGCAGGTCACGTTGGGGCTGGACAACTACGTCCGTGCCTTTATCGAGGCGAACCTCGTCACTGCCTTCGTCGCGACGATGGTCTTCACCGTCGTCTCCGTCACGTTCGAGTTCGTCATCGGCATGGGCTTCGCGCTCATCATGAACCAGGCGTTCCGGGGGCGAGGGATCACGCGGGCCGCCATCCTCATCCCGTGGGTCATCCCGACCGTCATCGCCGCGATGATGTGGCAGTTCATGTTCAACGTCAGCCCCGGCACGGTGAACTGGCTGCTGCCGTTCGTCAGCGACGACTTCAACTGGCTCGGCGAGTCCGGGTGGGCGATGTTCACCATCATCTTCGCCGACGTGTGGAAGACCGCCCCCTTCGTCGCGCTGCTACTGCTGGCCGGCCTGCAGACCATCCCCGGGGAGGTGTACGAGAGCGCGCGGGTCGACGGCGCCACCGCCTGGCAACGCTTCTACCGTGTCACCCTGCCGCTGCTGCGCCCGGCGATGCTCGTGGCGCTGCTGTTCCGTACCGTCGAGGCCCTCCGCGTGTTCGACCTTCCGTTCGTGATGACCGGCGGCACCAGCGGCACGGAGACGCTGTCGATCCTGGTGCAGCGCTATGTCATCCAGACCGTGGACCCGGGCCTGGCCTCGTCATTGTCGACGCTGACGTTCATCCTCGTGCTCAGCGTGGGTGTCATGTTCGTGACCCTGCTGGGCCGCCAGACCGTGATCGGGGAGTAGATGTCCAGCACGCAGACCGACCCGGACGGTGTCGCTCAGCGAACCGACCGCCCGGCCGGGGGCGAGGAAGGCGTCGTCAAGCGCACAAGCGGCCGGGGGCAGGCCGGCAAGACCGCCCTTCTGGCCGTCGTGCTGGTGTGGTGCCTCGCCCCGTTCGCGTGGCTGATCCTCACGAGCCTGAAGGAGAGCATCCAGGCGCTGGACCACCCCAGCCCCTTCGTCGGCCCGTTCGGCCTCGGCAACTACGA
>JALZIL010000196.1 GCA_030860305.1 Actinomycetota bacterium | reverse complement strand
GGTTTGAGGGACGCCGGCATCCAGGGCGGCGGTGATGAAGCTGTGACGCAGGCTGTGCGGGCCGATCCGCTTGGTGATCCCCGCGGCCTTGGCTACTCGCCGGACCATGCGGGCCGCCGCGTCGCGGGTCATCTTGTCGCCGTTGGCGCCGAGAAACAGGGGTCCCTCGACGCGTTCACCGATGGCCAGGTCGAGTGCCCGGGCCGTTCTCGGGGCCAGGGAATAGATCCTCAGGTCCTCAAAAAATCCTCAGAATCTGAGGACTTTTCCGGATTTCAACGGGTAAGTGCCGGACACTGACGTACACTCGAATCCGCAGGTCAGAGCCTGTCGCATGAAGGGTCCGCCGCCAGCGGCGCGCCCTTCCTCATTTGTGGGTTGGTGCGCCCCGGATTGCGGAGGTGCGCGCCGCTGCCGCGATCAGGTGGCCAGGCGCACGGCGTGGAGCTTGCGGAGGTTGTGAATCGAGCAGATGAGGCGCCATTCGCTGAGCGCCGCTGCAGTACCGCGACGGGAGAAGCGTCGGAACCGGAGGTTGGCCTTGATGTTCCCGAACACCGGCTCGACGGTGATCTTGCGTTTCGCGTAGATCGACTTGCCTTGATCGCTCGCGAGCCGGTCGAGGATGTCTTTGCGTAGCCGGGCCGGGTCGACGCCGCCGTGGCGCCGGTCCTCGCGCAGCTTCCGCGCCCAGGTGGTTGACACACCCATCTCCGCTGCGGCCGCGGCGAGAGTGAGCTCGCCGGTGTCGAGACGGTCGAGGACCTCGCTGCGGGCTGCGATGCGCGGGTCGTCGGGATCGGTGATGCCGTTGGTCGCCGGCATCGGGGCGATCAGCACCTCAGCATCGGTGGGAGCGGTGACGTTCGGGACGCTCCAGTAGCCGGCGTCGGCCACGTAGGTCCCGACACCTTCAGGTCGGCCGGCTTGCTCGAGGTTGGCCTCGGTGGCGTCGACCATCGGGGTGAACATCGTCGAGTCGTTCGCCGCGTTGGTGAGCTCCGCGGCGACGATGACCTGGTCCTCGGACACCGCGGCCTGACCGTTGTAGCCCTGCAGGAACCGGTTCCGGGCTCGCAGCATCCGACTGTCCGGGTCGGTCGTGTTGGCCTGGCGTTCCTTGCCCTTGGCGCTGTCGGGACTGGGCTTGCGACCCGGGAGCTTGCGGCCCAGCGCCGCCTCCTTGGCGGCCCGTTCAGCCCGGTAGCTTTCCCAGTCCGACGCGCCCCGCTCGTCGAGCTGGCGGAGCGCCTCACGCAGCCGGGCGCGCCGATCACCCGGTGACGCCCATCGCTCGGGTAGCTCCCCGCCGCGGCGCTCACCGAGCTCGGCGTCTTCGGTCCGGTCGACCCGGTCAGCCTCGGCGAGGATCTCATCGGCGATCTGACGGCGGGTCCGGTTCGACCACGCCGACGCGTTGGCCTCGATCTTGGTCCCGTCGATCGCCACGGTCCCCGCTGCCACCAGCCCCTCCGCGATGCAAAGGCCCAGCACCTGCGCGAACAGTCCCGCGATGGCATCTTGATGACGGGCCCGGAACCGGGCCAGCGTGGCGTGATCGGGTTGCTGGTTGGCGGCCACCACCCGGAACGCCACGTCCTCGACCAGGCGACGTTCGATCCGGCGCGACGAGTGCTCACCCACCGCGTACGCGTAGAACAACACCCCGAGCACCAGAGCCGGGTCGTACACCGCGCCGCCCCGACCATCAGGCCGGTAGGCGGCGTGAAACTCGGCCAGGTCGAGCTCCGCCACCACATCCAGCACGAACCACGCCAGATGATCCTCCGGGAGCCAGTCCCGCACCGACGGAGGCATCAACCAGAGCTGATCGCGCTCCACCTCACGAACGTTGATCGACATGCCCTGACCATCCCAGCCAGCGCGAAACGCGGGTGGGATGGTCAGGATTCATGCGACAGGCTCGTCAGAGGCACTTTATCACGCATCCAGCCCCGGTGGTGACGGTGAGCCGGCCTGTAGGCGAGATTCTGTCCAGCGCCCGGAGGCGCCTGGGTGGCCATCCATCTTCGCGGCCTACCTGGGGAGATTGGGCGGGCCACCCGTCCCCGTCTTGGCCTTGCTCCGGGTGGGGTTTACCGAGCCGCCCGGGTCGCCCCGGGCGCTGGTGCGCTCTTACCGCACCGTTTCACCCTTGCCTGTGCGGTCCGGCGAGCCGGGCCGCCATCGGCGGTCTGTTCTCTGTGGCACTGTCCTGCGGGTCGCCCCGACTAGCCGTTAGCCAGCACCCTGCCCTGCGGAGTCCCGACC
>JALZIL010000195.1 GCA_030860305.1 Actinomycetota bacterium | reverse complement strand
GGCCACTTCAGAAGGATGTTCAGGTCACAGCCCGGCTCGTCTGGACGCTCATCTGGATCAGATCCGCCGAGCACGGCGGGTGATCACTGCCTCGGGGTGATCTCACCCATCTCGCCCCAGCCATCTTGGGCGACCTCGACATTGACGATCTCCGGCTTACGGGCAACCACGTCAGGCATCCAGGACATCGCAGTCTTGAAGTGCTCGGAGTTGACGTGCGCACCACCGGCCTCGGCATCGCGGAACGCTTCGACCAGAACGAACTGATGCAGGTCGTCGACGCTGCGGGACCACTCGAAGAAGACGTTGCCTTGTTCGGCTCTGGTGGACTCGGTGAAATCCTGTACGAGCGAGAGCCATTCCGGACTCCGGTCCGGACGAATCGTGAATTTCACGACGATGAAGATCATCGACGCAGCCTAGGCGGCGATCAGGTCGACGGCCTCGAGGACCGGTGCTTCGGCCAGACGCTGGGCAGCGGGCAGATCGGAGCTGCCGACGGGGCCGCGCAGTTCGTCACTGGTCTCGGCGAGGAGGTCGGCCAGTTCCAGGTCCAGGGCATCACAGATGGAGGACAGCAACTCCGAGGAGGCTTCCTTCTGACCGCGTTCGATCTCGGAGAGGTACCCGAGGCTGACCCGCGCGCTACCGGAGACATCACGCAGCGTACGTCGCTGACCTTCTCGGTGTGAACGCAACCGCCGGCCCAGAGCTGTTCGCATCAATGTCACGGGTTATCTCCCCCTTCCTCGCCTGAGAGTGCGCTCGACACTACCCCGGAGGTCTGCGTGGACGGGTCGACGGCACGGACGTTTGCTCAGGGCGTAACGCGTGCAGGCGGGGTCTGTATTCCGGGCCCCCGGCGCGACAAGGAAGCTCATGAGCAGATCACACTGACGAGAAGACGCAGCGCTTCGGCCACGGCCGCCTCTCGGATCTCGGTACGGGAACCGGCCAGCGCCAACCGCGACACCGCCCCGGTGTCCGCACCGGCCACCGCGAGGAAGACCGTCCCTGCTGGATGATTCCCCACCGGGTCGGGGCCGGCGACACCGGTGATCCCGACCCCGAGATCAGCACTGAGCTTCCGGCGCGCTCCGCTGGCCAGAGCCTGCGCCACATCCGCGCAGACCGGACCCTGCGCGTCGAGCAGCGGCTGGGCAACATCGGCCAGCCGGGCCTTGAGATCGGTGGCATAGACGACCAGCCCGCCGCGAAAGGTGGCACTGGAGCCTGGCGAGCGGGTCAGGGCAGCGCTGAGCAGGCCGCCGGTCAGTGACTCGGCCACCGCGATGGTCAAGCCGCGGGTGACCAACAGCCGGTGGACAGAATCCGGATCACTTGGTGCGCTCGCTGTCATCAGCAGTTCAGGTCCCCGCTGATCCTGGCCCTGCTGATCCGGGCGCGGCTGATCCGCGCGCCCGCGCCGTACGACTCGCTCATGTCGCTTCGCGCGTTCGTTGACTACGCGCCTCCGCTGCCCGCTGCATGGCTCGAGCGCTCGTCTGGCGAAGCCGCAGGGCCCGTACGACGTAATCGATTCCGGTGACCACAGTGAGGATCAGCGCCAGCGCCATCACCCACCAACGGACGGTTCCCAAGGGCCCGGACAGCGGAAGAATGTAGAGCCCGATCGCCGCCGCCTGGACGACGGTCTTGAGCTTCCCGCCTCGACTGGCCGCGATCACCCCGTGCCGGATGACCCAGAATCGCAGCACGGTGACCGCGACCTCGCGGAAGAGGATCAGAATGGTCACCCACCACAGCAGCAGGTCAAGCAAGGACAGGGCGACCAGCGCGGTTCCGATCAGCGCCTTGTCGGCGATCGGATCGGCGACCTTGCCGAACTCGGTGATCAGGTTGCGCTGCCGGGCGATCACGCCGTCGAAACGGTCGGTGATGACCGCCCCGGCGAACACCAGCGCAGCAACCAGTCGCATGGTGGCATCCGACCCGTCGCCAGTCAGGAGGAACACGGCAAACACCGGGACCAGGGCCAGTCGCAGGATGGTCAGGCCGTTGGCCAAATTGAGGATTCGGACCGGATCTGGCGCTGAGGCTGCCGGGTCGGGCACCACGTTGCTCATACCGGTACACATTCACAGGCTGGCTGGGCAGTGAGATCGATCCCCAGGCTGTCGACGACAGTTGCCAGCACCAGATCGCCCGGGGCGTAGCGGCCGCCGACCTCTCGTGCGGCAAGCAGGGTCTGCCCGTCGACATCCGGCGCCTGGTGCGCGGCGGTCCCCCAGGCGGCGCCCTGGTCGTTCTCCTCGGCGGTGTCCTGGTCGATGTCCTGGCCCTGGTCACCTCCGAAGTCCTCACTTCCGACGGCATGCACCAGCACCTCGATCTGGGTGCCGATCCGGTCCTCGGCACGCTGGGCGGTGAGCTCGTCCACCCGTACGGACAGCCGGCGTACCCGTTCCTCGATCACATCCTGCGGCAGTTTCCGGTCGTAGGCAGCGGCTTCGGTGCCTTCCTCGTCGGAGTATCCGAAGACGCCGATGGCGTCCATCCGGGCGTGGTCCAGGAAACCCTCGAGTTCCTCCACATCGGCGTCGGTCTCACCCGGAAAGCCGACGATGACGTTGGTGCGCACCCCGGCCTGCGGGTTGGTCTCCCGGATCGAGGCCAGCAACTCGAGAAAGCGCTCGGAGGAACCGAATCGACGCATCCGGCGCAGCACACCCGGCGCGGAGTGCTGAAAGGACAGATCGAAATACGGAGCGACGTTCGGAGTCGACCCGATGACTTCGATCAACCCCGGCCGGACTTCGGCCGGCTGCAGGTAGTTGACCCGGATCCGGATGATGCCGTCCACGGCAGCGAGTTCGGGAAGCAGCTTCTCCAGGGCCTGCAGGTCGCCGAAGTCCTTGCCGTACGAGGTCGAATTCTCGCTGACCAGGACGACTTCCCGCACGCCGTTCCCCGCCAGCCAGCTCGCCTCGGCCAGGATCTCGTCCGGCGTGCGGGAGATGAATCGCCCGCGAAAGCTCGGGATCGCGCAAAAGCTGCACCGGCGGTCACAGCCACTGGCCAACTTGATCGAGGCCGACGGGCCGGTGGTCAGCCGACGGCGGCGCAGCCAGTCGTGTCCGGGCGGGACCACGTCCGGAGCCCGGTCGATCGGGGCGATCGGCAGGATGTGCCGGCGGTCGGACGGGGTATGCGCAGTCAGCGTGCGGCCCTGCAGGACGTCGTCGACCCGCTCGCCGATGCTCGCGTAGTCGTCGAAGGACAACACGGTGGCTTCCGGCAACTCCTCGGCCAGCTCCGACCCGTACCGCTGGGCCATGCAGCCCACCGCGATCACCTTGGCGGTGCCGTCACTGGCTGCCAGCAGGGTCTCCACCGACTCACGCTTGGCGGCGTCCACGAATCCGCAGGTGTTCACCAGCACCGCGTCCGCGCCCTGCGCGTCCTCGGTGATCTGGTAGCCGTCGGCGTGCAGGCGTCCGGCGAGTTCCTCGGAATCCACGTCATTTCGGGCGCAGCCGAGCGTGAGCAGCGCGATCTCCCGTCCCCGGCCGGGCGACGGTACGGGAGGGGGGGTCACGACGCGAGACTACTAGCGCTGCGCCTTGCCTCTGCCGACCTCGTTCGCCCTTTGTGGGTGCTGCAGAAACCTCGAAGCGCGAGAAATACCCGCAAAGGTGCCGACACTGGCAGCCCTGAGCAGCCTCAAACGCGCAGGGCGTCGAGGATCGCGTCGAGTTCGTCCGGTTTGACCAGAACGTCGCGGGCCTTGGAACCCTCGGAGGCGCCGACGATCCCCCGGCTCTCCATCAGATCCATCAGCCGACCGGCCTTGGCAAAGCCAACCCGCAACTTGCGTTGCAGCATGGACGTCGACCCGAACTGCGTGGTCACGACGAGTTCGATCGCCTGACAGAGCAGATCCAGATCGTTGCCGATGTCCTCGTCGATCTCCTTCTTGGTGGACAGGCTGACGGTGACGACGTCTTCGCGGTAGTCCGGCTGACCCTGCTTCTTGCAGTGCGCCACGATCGCTTCGATCTCGGCGTCTCCGACGAAGGCGCCCTGCACCCGCACCGGTTTCCCCGCTCCGACCGGCAGGTAGAGCGCGTCGCCCATTCCGATCAGCTTCTCCGCGCCGGGCTGGTCGAGGATCACGCGGGAGTCGGTCAGGCTCGAGGTGGAAAAGGCCAACCGGCTCGGCACGTTGGCCTTGATCAGCCCGGTGACCACGTCCACGCTCGGGCGCTGGGTGGCCAGGACCAGGTGGATGCCGGCGGCCCGCGCCTTCTGGGTGATCCGTACCACGCAGTCCTCGACGTCACGAGGGGCGACCATCATGAGGTCGGCGAGTTCGTCGATCACACACAGGATGTACGGGTACGGCGTGTAGATCCGTTCGCTGCCCGGCGGCGCGGTGATCTTGCCGCTGACCACCCGGCGGTTGAACTCGTCGATGTGCCGTACGCCGGAGGCGCGCATGTCGAGATAGCGCTGCTCCATCTCCTCGACCAGCCAGACCAGCGACGTCGCAGCTTTCTTGGGGTCCGTGATGATCGGCGTGATCAGGTGCGGAACACCGTCGTAGGGCGTGAGTTCGACCATCTTTGGATCGATCAGGATCATCCGCATCTGGTCCGGAGTGGCCCGCAGAAGCAACGAGGTCAGGAGCGCATTGATGAAACTGGACTTGCCGGCGCCGGTCGCCCCGGCCACCAGCAGGTGCGGCATCTTGGCCAGATTCGCGCAGACATAACCGCCCTCGATGTCCTTGCCCAGCCCGACCAGCAGCGGATGGTGGTCGTGGACGGCCGCGGACGAACGCAGCACATCTCCGAGACTGACGATCTCGCGGTCGAGGTTGGGCACCTCGATCCCGACCGCGGACTTGCCGGGGATCGGGGCAAGGATGCGGATGTTGTCGTTGGCCACCGCGTAGGCGATGTTTCGAGCCAGGTTCGTGATCCGCTCGACCTTCACTGCCGGGCCCAGCTCGACTTCGTACCGGGTGACGGTGGGTCCGCGGGTGAACCCGGTGACGGCTGCGTCGACCGTGAACTGGTCCAGCACGCTGGTGATCGCGGCGATGGTGGCGTCGTTGGCCGAACTGCGCGCCTTGTGCGGCGTGCCGGGCTTGAGCATGTTCGCCGGCGGCAGCCGGTAGTCGCCGTCCAGCGGATTGATCGCCAGCTGTTCGGGCTTGGTGATCGCCGGCAGCTCCGGAACCGCCTCCGTGGTCGCGATGTCCGGCAGGGAGCCATGCGGCGTGGTCGGGGCTGTCATGTCGTCGGCCTGGACAGCCTGGCGCCTGCGGGACGGGCGGCGCAGCCGGATCTTGGCCAGCGCCTGGTTCGCGGCATCTGCGTCATCCGTACCGTCCGCCCCGGTATCGGCTGAGTCGGTCGCAGCCGAGGGGTCCGGACGGCGCAACACCTTGGCCCACAACGCTCTGCCACGAATGGCGATCTGGTGAACCGGCGTGGCCGTGATCACCAGAAATCCGAAGAAGCCGATCAGGACGAGCAGCGTGGTTCCGACGACAGCGCCGAGTCCGCTGACGAACGGGCCGGCGGCGACCGCACCGATAGCGCCGGCACCCTCAGCACGGCCAGCGGCAGTCGTGGGCTGGCCCGAGAAGACATGGGTGATGCCGAGCACCGCGAGAACGACGCAGACCCAACCGATCACCAACCGTCCGCGGCTGTCCGGGCGGGGGGCGTGCCGGAGCAGCCGGACCGCCACGAGCAACAGGACAACCGGAACGACCAGGATGACCTCGCCGATGCTGCTGCGGCCGAAGCTGGCCAGAGCCGATCCGATCGGACCGGTGTCATCGGTCCAGACGCCGACTCCCAGGATGACGGCGAGTCCCACGACTGCCAGGCCGACGCCGTCCCGGCGGTGGGCCGGATCGAGCACACTTTCGTCCTCGGGATGCCGGCCGACGGCTCGTACTGCTCCACCGACGGCTCGGGCGAGCAGCCCCCAGGCAGCGGTTGCGCCTCTGGCCAACGAAGCGCCCAGCGTCCCCGACGCCCGGTTTCGAGTACGGCCAGCGCTCGCCGAGTTCCGCACCGGTGGCTTGCCCGAACGGGCACTGCGGTCCGAGCCTCTGCGGGGCGCAGTGCTACGGGCTGCAGCGCTGCGGGCGCCGGTGCTGCGATTCGCCGCGCTGCCGGTCGGGCTGCGGCCCGCGCCGGTTGGCGTACTGGTCGGCTTGGTTCCCCTGGAGCCGGACGAGGCGGATCCGGGCGGTGGCTTCTCGGAGCCCGCGCGA
>JALZIL010000193.1 GCA_030860305.1 Actinomycetota bacterium | reverse complement strand
TGTCCGTGACGACGTAGGGCTCGTCCACCGGCTCACCGTCGACGAGCACCCGGCCTTGTGCATCACAGCACTCGACGGTCTGGCCGGCCACGGCCACCACCCGTTTCACGTAGTCCTTCTCACTCGGCGGACCGACCCCGATGGCACGACCCAGCGTGGCCATGACCGAGGAAAACCAGTTCGCCGGTTCAGCGAGCTGCACCTCGGGTGCCCAGGTGTCGGGGCCCTCGAAGACGACGATGTCGCCGGGCCGGGGATCGCCGAAGTAGTAGACGATCTTGTTGACCAGGACCCGATCACCGGTGCAACCGGTACATCCGTGCAGAGTCGGTTCCATCGAGCCGGACGGGATGAAGAATGCCTGGAACAGAAAAGTCTTGATCAGAACCGCCAACCCGAAGGCAATGATCAGGAGAACTGGGAGTTCCTTGAGGAGGGACGTTTTCTTCTGCGGCTTGGGCGCAGATCTACGCCCGCGCTTGCTTGCGGTCTCCGCAGCAGGGGCGGCGGCTGATCCGTTATCGCCGCTGGGCAGCTCCTCCGGCCGGTGATCAGCCTGGTCGATCGGCCGATCACCAGCGTCGGCTGCGCTGGCCCGCGCGGCCGGCTCGGAGGGGATGCTCATGGCCAGCCAAGCCTACGTCGGCGGAATGGCTGGATGGCACCGAGACGGATCACGATGCCTAGCGCGTCGCAGTGTCGCGCTTCTCCTTGATCTTGGCCGCCTTGCCGCGCAGGTCACGCAGGTAGTACAGCTTCGCGCGCCGGACATCGCCTCGGGTGACGACCTCGATCTTCTCCACCACCGGGGTGTGTACGGGGAAGGTGCGCTCGACGCCGACGCCGAAACTGATCTTGCGGACAGTGAAGGTCTCCCGGACTCCGCCGCCCTGACGACGCAGCACGACGCCCTGGAACACCTGGATGCGGGACCGGTTGCCTTCCACCACCCGGACGTGCACCTTGATCGAGTCACCGGGCCGAAAGTCCGGGATGTCGTCGCGCAGGGACTCGGCATCGAGTGCGTCCAAGGTGTTCATCGCATGTCCGTTCTGGAGAAAGTCTCGGCTCGGTCTTCGGGTCGGTTACTCGGGGCAGCACTGCAGACGTCCACGTGAACCCAGGGGCGCTGCACCGTTGCCAGACGATGAGATCGCCGGCCAGCAGCCCCCAATGGTGCCACATCGACTGAACTGCTCCCACTGGGGATGGGGTACCGGAATGGATGCCGATCAGCCGCTGCGGTCCCTGTCTGGGACGTCGACGAAATCCGGCGATCCCGACCAACGCCCGGCCAGCACCGCCGGCAACACCGTCGCGAGATCCCGCGGGGCGAAGCGTTCGCGGCTCGAGGTGATCTCCTCGAGAGTCCACCAACGCAGGGGTTGATCCTCGAATCGCTCGATTTCGGTCTGCCCGCTGACGTCGATGACGTGCTCGACGTCTCGAAGGACGAAGAAGGTCTCCCGAGAATCCATGTCCTTGCCGAGAAAGTGGTCCACCGACCGGCGAAACCACACCGGCCCCTCGAGGTCGGCCGCACCAACGACCAAGCCGATCTCCTCGGCGAGCTCCCGCACGGCAGCCGACCGAAGAGATTCCCCCGGATCGACGCCTCCCCCCGGGGTGTACCAGAACAGGACTTCACCCGGAGGCGTGTCGAGCTCTACAATCCGAGCCCCGAACAGCAGGACCCGCTGGTCGCGATCGAGGACCAGCACCCGGCTGGCCGTACGGACCGCCGGAGCGTGCCGATCAGGGGGAGAAGGGTACGAACCTAGCGTTGCAGGGTGCCCCTGAGGCGGTTCCGAACGAGCTGTCATGGTGGATCATCGGTTCCGCACAGCAGATCGGGGCGTCGTTCGGCAGTGCGGGCCTGGGACTGCTCATGCCGCCACCGGGCGATGGCCGCATGGTCGCCGTTGCGTAGGACCTCGGGTACGTCGTAGCCCCGCCAACTCGCGGGCCGGGTGTAACTGGGACCTTCCAGCAGTCCGGCCGAGTACGAGTCGTCGGCAGCCGACCCGGAGTTGCCGAGCACACCCGGAATCAACCGGGCCAGTGCTTCGACGATGACCAGGACCGCGACCTCGCCACCGGCCAGGACGTAGTCGCCCAGGGACACTTCGTCGACCGGCCCGTGCTCGGCCGCCCAGCCGATCACCCGCTGGTCGATGCCCTCGTAGCGTCCACAGGCAAAGACCAAGTGTGATTCCAGCGCGTACGAGGCGGCCATCGCCTGAGTAAACGGCCGTCCGGCCGGGGTGGGTACGACGAGCCGGGCGCCCTCGGGCCGAACGGAGTCCAGCGCCCTCCCCCATGGTTCGGGACGCATCACCATGCCCGGCCCGCCGCCGTACGGAGGGTCGTCCACGCTGCGGTGTACGTCGTCGGTCCAGTCCCGCAGGTCGTGCACCGCGATCTCGAGCAAGCCACGCCGGCGTGCCTTGCCGACCAAGGACTCCTGCAGCGGGTCGAGGTAGCCGGGGAAGATCGTGACGACGTCGATCTTCATCGGGTCAGCTCCCTCGAGGCGTGGGATCACAGGTCAAGCAGGCCGGGTGGCGGGTCGATGACAACCTTGCCCGCAACCAGGTCCACGAGGGTCACGATCGCCGACACGAAGGGCACCAGCAACTCTCGGCCGTCGGTACGCCGGACCACCAGTAGGTCGCCGCCGACGTGGGAGATCCTCCGAACCTCACCGAGGTGGGTTCCTTCGGTGTCCTCGGCCCGCAGCCCGATCAGTTGGTCGTCGTAGAACTCGTCGACTCCGTCGAGTCGCGGTCGCTCGTCGGCGGCAACCAGCAGCAGCGTGTTGCGCAGGGTTTCCGCGACCGGCCGGTCCTCGACGCCCTCGATCGTGAGTACCCAGGCCGATCCGTGCTGACGCGCCGCCTCGATCCGCAGCGGACCCCGCTCCTTCGGTTCGGTGACCAGCATCGAGCCCGCAGCGAAACGTGCTTCAGGAGCGTCCGTGCGCAACTCGACGGTGACCTCGCCGCGGACGCCTTGCGGGCGTCCGATCCGCGCAACGACGACGTAGCCGTGTGGGACCTTCTCGTCGGTTGTGCGGCTGTCGGTCATGCCGGAAATAGAAGCGGTCAGCGCCCGTCGGTGTCGACCACGTCGACGCGAAGTCCGCGGCCGCCGACGCTGGTCATCACCTGACGCAGCGCCTTGGCCGTACGGCCGGCCCGGCCGATCACCTTGCCCAGATCCGCAGGGTTGACCCGCACCTCGAGGGTTCGCCCGCGCCGGTTGGTCACCAGGTCGACCTGGACGTCGTCAGGATGATCGACGATGCCGCGGACCAGGTGCTCGAGAGCCTCCTCGAGCATCAGGCGTCAGCATCCGCAGGAGCGCCCGCCTTCGTGGGATCGCCCTTCTCGGCTGCGTCTGCTCCGGTGGCGTTGTCGGCGGCGACCTCCGGGGCGGCGGCCTTCTTCGCCTCCGGCTGCCGGACGCCGGCTCTCGGGTTCGTTGCCTCGACGTCGACCTCGACATCGGTTTTGTCGGCGCGTTCCACCCGTACGTCTGCCTTGGCATCGTCTGCCGTGGCATCGGTGCTCTTGACGTCTGCGCTCTTGCTCGCCTTCTTCTTCGGCGTGGTGGCAGCGGCGTCCGGTTCACTCCCGCCGAGCTGGGTCGCAGCTTCGAATGCGGCTCGACGGTCGGGCTTGGCGGCCTTGACCTTCATCGGCTCGGGTGTTGGTTCGCCGGCGAACTTCTGCCAGTCGCCGGTCACCCGCAGGATCGCTCGGACGGCGTCGGTCGGCTGTGCGCCAACACTCAACCAGTACGCAACTCGTTCGGCGTCGACTTCCATGTAGGAGGGATCCTCCTTGGGGTGGTACTTGCCGATCTCCTCGATCGAACGACCATCGCGCTTGGTGCGCGAGTCGGCGACGACGATGCGGTAGTACGGCTGGCGCATCTTGCCGCGCCGCATGAGCTTGATCTTGGTTGACACGTGCGGGACTGCTCCTCGAGTTCTGGTGCCGGTGAGCGCGCGGCCGCCGGGTGGGTCCGGAACTGCGACACTTCATGGACGTGGTCCGCAGCGGGTAGAGGGCCGCGCGGCACGTTCGCGAACCCATTCTGCCAGACCGGCCCAAGTACTGACCGCTCAGTCACCCGCGAGTGCCCGGGGAAGATCCTTCGGCGCGCTCACCGAATGAAAGCTAGATGGCACACTGCGTGATGGCGGGTGGGGGAAAGACGAAAGGGGGGCTTGCGTGCTGGCTAGTGTGGCTGACCCGAGCTCTCACGGCACCACCAGTCTGCGAGCGGCGTTGGCCGGTGCGCCGGATATGGCAACAGCCGTCGACTTCACCCTCGATCACCTGCTCGCTCTGGACTTGCCGATGCCCAGCCTGTACTTAGCCCGCGGTGACCGGTTGAGATGCCTTGGTCAACGCGGGTATTGGCAGGTGCAGGATGGTCTGCCGATCAGCGCCGGGGTCGCTGGCAACACCTACCGAAGCGGCCAGTCGGTCCGCGTCCGAACGGCGGACACTCCCGACTTCATCGGGGCGGTACCCGGGATACGTGAAGAGGTGTGCGTCCCGATCCGAATGGCCAAGGCGGTGGTGGGCATCCTCAACGTCGAATCGTTGACTGTGTTACCGGCCGCGGCTTTGCCCGTCGTCGAGGAGTGTGCACGGCTGTTCGGTGAGCGGCTGGCCGAACTGGGTGGCCCGCCGGAGGAATCGGCAGCCGACCAACTGGGTCGGCACGCCGTACGAATGGCCGCGATGAGCCAGATCGACGAATTGTCCAGTTACGTCGTCAACGCCGCCAGGGACATCACCCGGATGTCGTCCGGAGCGATGATCGATCTCGGTGTACCGGGAGCCGGAGAGGTCAAGGCGGCGGTCGGTGCCATCGGAGCACGGTTACACGACGTCCCGGCATCCGATTGGTCAGCGATTGCCAGTCAGGTACGCCACGGAACTTCGTGCTACACAGCTGGTTCCGATGAAGGTGCCGCATTCGTCGGCTATCAGGCTCTACGCAGTGCCGGTGCGCAGGCACTGATCATCGTGCCGGTGTTCGCAGCGGGTGAGTGTCGATCGATGCTGATCTGTGCCGACGATGAAGCGACCGCTCCGGGGACCGTCCTGGTCGGGCGCCTGGAACTGCTGGCCGCGCAACTGGGCAGCTGCCTGCAGACCCTCGGCGCTCTCGAAGTGCTGCGCGGCCGCACCATGCAGGACCCGTTGACAGAACTCGGCAACCGGACTTGGTTCGTGAAGAAGGTCGAGGAGCGGCTCGCGGCATGGTCGACTGAAGGTAAGGGTCAGTTCGCGGTGCTGTTCTGTGACCTGGACGGTTTCAAAGACGTGAATGACAGCCTCGGACACGCTGCCGGTGATCGGCTTCTGGTCACTGTCGCCAACCGAATGCGCGAGAGCCTGCACACACAGGAACTGCTTGCCCGCCTCGGTGGCGACGAGTTCGCCCTCTGCTCCGACCAGTTCGCGAGCGTGGCAGACGTCGTCCGGCGGGCCGCTGATCTGCCGACGCTGCTGGCACCGCACCTGGATCTCGATGGCGTCGAGGTAGGGATCACCGCCAGCGTAGGAATCGCCATCGCCGACAGCGCCGGTCCCGTGCCCCCAGATGCAGCCACGCTGCTTCGAGAGGCTGACACAGCGATGTACGAGGCCAAACGCCGCGGCCGCTCCGGGGTTGCCCTCTACACCGACAAGCTCCGCCGAGAGGCTGCCGAACGACTGTCCACCGTGACAGGCCTGCGCGACGCCGTAGCCGACAACCAACTCGTCCTCGTCTACCAACCGATCGTCACCCTGCTCAGCGGTGAGATCATCGGTGTGGAAGCGTTGCTCCGCTGGAATCATCCAGAGCGCGGATTGCTCGGGCCGAACGACTTTCTGTCGATCGCCGAGGACACGGGGTTGATCCTGCAACTGGGCAGCTGGGCGCTTCAGCAGGCCTGCCTGCAGCTGGCGTCCTGGGACCGATCGAGCGACTCGGCGAGTCTCAAAGCCCTCGGGATGAACCTGTCGGGGCGACAGCTGTCCGATCCCTTGCTGACCACGATGATCGAATCGGCCGTGGCCGCCAGCGGAGTCGACCCGGCCAGGTTGATCCTGGAGATCAGCGAGTCGACCCTGATGCAGGATGTGACCTCGGCTCCTGCGCTCCTCGATGCGCTCAAACACCTGGGCGTCGGGATCGCCATCGACGACTTCGGCACGGGTTTCTCGTCGCTGGCTCAGTTGAAACGCCTCCCCGTCAGCACCGTCAAGATCGACCGATCCTTCGTCGAAGGACTACCTCACGACCCCGAACTGAGGGCGATCGTGGCCGCCATCACCGCCATGGCCAAGGCACTCGGCTTGAACCTCATCGCCGAGGGCGTCGAAACCGTCGAACAGCGGGACAGCCTCGCCGAGCTCGGCTGCCTCTACGCCCAGGGACACCTGTTCGCCCCACCTCAGCCGGCCGAGGCGATGACCCAACTCCTCGCCAGCGGTCATCTCCTTCGGTGACACACCGAAACTTCTGAACCCGGGGGAAGACTCGACGCCGCGCTGAATGCCGTCAGTAGGACCGGCCGACAATGGCGAACAGCTCCGGCTCGTCGTCCCGCTCGGGCACGCCACCGTCGGCTCGCAACAAGCACCGCACGCTGACCCCTTGCTCGGCGATAGCCGCTTCTCCCTCGTGCCCGAGGGCGGCCCACTTGATCCGAGCCCATCCGCTGGCCGCCGCCTCGACTGCCTCGCCGACACTCCCCACGTCGGCCGTGGAGCCCTCCCGGCGCGCCAATGCTTCGGCGTACAGCAGGTCCTGATCCTGGACCAAGGCCTCGGTAACCGCGGCTGTCAGCCCGGCCAAGGATTTCCGTTCCTTGGTGGCCGAGATCCGTCGTACCAGCATCGCGGTGCCCTCGGCGACTTCCCGCGGCCCAACCTCGATCCGTACCGGTACCCCTTTGAGTTCCCGGTCGATGGCCCGGCGACCGAACGGGGTGTCGGTACGGGCGTCCAGCTCACACCGCACTCCTGCCGCACTTAACTCTGAGACCAGCTGGGCCGCAGCCTCGCTCACGCCATCCCCCGCCTTAACCACCATGACCACCGCCTGGGTCGGTGCCAGTGTCGGCGGGATCCGTAAACCCGAATCGTCGCCATGGCACATGATCAGCCCGCCCACCATCCGGGTGGACACCCCCCACGAGGTCTGCCAGACATAGCTCTGCTCGCCGTCGGCGGTCGAGAACGCAACGCCGAAGCTCTTGGCGAAGTTCTGGCCGAGTTCATGACTGGTACCCATCTGCAGTGCCTTGCCGTCGCGCATCATCGCTTCGCAGGTCAACGTGTTCACCGCGCCGGCGAAGCGCTCCCGCCGGGTCTTTCGGCCGCGCAGCACCGGGATCGCCAGGACCGACTCCATGAAGTCGGCGTAGACCTCGTCCAGGATCCGGCGGGCGTACGCGCCGGCATCGGCTTGCGTAGCGTGGCACGTGTGCCCCTCCTGCCAGAGAAACTCGGTGGTACGCAGGAAGATCCGCGGCCGCAGCTCCCAGCGAACGACGTTGGACCAGTTGTTCACCAGCAGCGGCAGGTCGCGATAGGACTGCACCCATTTGGCGAAGAAGCTGTTCACGATCGTTTCCGACGTCGGTCGGACGACGACGGGTTCCTCGAGTTCCTTGCCGCCCGCATGGGTGACCACGGCTAGCTCAGGGCTGAAGCCCGCGATGTGCTCGGCCTCGCGCTGCAGGTAGCTCTGCGGGATGAACAGCGGGAAGTATGCGTTCTGTGCCCCGGTGGCCTTGATCCGGTCGTCGACCTCCCCCTGCATCCGCTCCCAGATCGCGTACCCCCATGGCCTGATCACCATCGTCCCGCGGACCGGGCCGTTGTCGGCCAGTTCCGCCTTGGCGATGACGTCCCGGTACCAGCGGGGAAAGTCCTGGCCTTGAGGTGTCAGGACGGGAGGGCGCGCCACACGCGGCAGCCTAGATTCGTCAGCCGACTCCCAGAAGGTCAGCCTCGGACGGACTCCTGGATGAGCGATGCCGCGTCGAGCACGGCCAGATCCTTGCGCTCGTCGGTTCGGCGATCCCGTATTTCGACTACGCCGTCGGCCAGGCCCCGACCGACAGTGACGATGGTCGGTATCCCGATCAGTTCCGCATCGGTGAACTTGATCCCTGGGCTGACCTTGCGCCGGTCGTCGTAGAGCACGGTCAGCCCCGCATCGACGAGTTCCCCGGCCAGCCGGTCGGCGGCTTCGAAGACGGCAGGATCTTTGCCGGTCGCCACGATGTGTACGTCGGCCGGCGAGACCTCCCGCGGCCAGCACAGGCCCGACTCGTCGTGCGAGGACTCGGCGATTGCGGCCACGGCCCGGGACACCCCGATGCCGTACGAGCCCATGGTCACCGTCACGAGCTTCCCGTTTTCGTCGAGGACCTTGAGATCGAGCGCCTCGGCGTACTTGCGACCGAGTTGGAAGATGTGCCCGATCTCGATGCCCCTGGCAAGCTGGAGGGGTCCGGACCCGTCGGGGGCATGGTCCCCTGCCTTGATCTCGGCTGCCTCGATCGTCCCGTCCGGCGTGAAGTCGCGGCCACACACCAGATCGAAGACGTGCCGGCCTGCCTCGTTGGCACCGGTCAGCCAGCGGGTGCCTTCGACGACCCGTGGATCGACGAGGTATCGGATGCCGCTCACGGACTTCTCGCCTAGTGCGGCCGGACCGATGTAGCCCTTGACCAGTTCTGGATTGGCGTTGAAGTCGGCCTCCGTGAACGGCTCGACCGTAGCCGGATCCACTTGAGCCTCAAGACGTTTGGCGTCCATTTCGCGATCGCCGGCTAACCCGATCGCCAGCGGCTCACGGCTGCCGTCCGGGTGGGCGAGCATGACCAGCACGTTCTTCAGCGTGTCGCTGGCTGACCAAGGCCGGCCGGTACGGGGGAACCGTTCGTTGGCCAGCGCGACGAGAGTGTCGATGGTCGGGGTGTCCGGAGTGTCCTCGACGTGGGCCGGCGGCGCGTCGTCGTACGGGATCGGGTCCGGCACGCGGGTACGTACGGCTTCGACGTTCGCGGCGTACCCGCCGGAGCTGCGCACGAAGGTGTCCTCACCAACCTCGTTGGGGTGCAGGAACTCCTCACTCCGCGAGCCACCCATGGCACCAGACATCGCTGAGACGATGACGTAGTCCAGGCCGAGCCGATCGAAGGTGGCGATGTAGGCCGCGCGGTGCGCGGCGTAGGAGGCGTCGAGCCCCGAGTCGGAGGTGTCAAAGGAATACGAGTCCTTCATGACGAACTCCCGCAGCCGCAGCAGCCCCGCCCGCGGCCTGGCCTCGTCCCGGAACTTGGTCTGGATCTGATAGATCCACAGCGGCAGGTCCTTGTACGAGGAGTAGAGGTCCTTGACCAGGAGAGTGAACATCTCCTCGTGGGTCGGCGCGAGCATGTGCTCGGCGCCGCGGCGGTCCTTGACCCGGAAAACGTTGTCCCCGTACTCGGTCCAGCGGCCGCTCGCTTCATACGGCTCACGTGGCAGCAGGGCCGGGAAGTGCACCTCCTGGGCACCCATCCGGTCCATCTCCTCGCGGACGATCCGTTCGACGTTGCGGTAGACGCGGTAGCCCAGCGGTAACCAGGTGTAGCCACCGGAGGCGGCTCGCCGGATGTAGCCGGCACGGACCAACAGGCGGTGGCTCGGGATCTCGGCGTCGGCCGGGTCCTCGCGCAGGGTCCGGGCGAACAGGGTCGACATCCGCAACAACACGCCGCGCAGTCTTTCAGGCCAAGTCCGATCGCCACACATCCGGCGTCGCTCGATGTCCTTGCCGGCGCTTCACGCGCTGTGCGGGCACTGCAGAACCCCGAAGGCGGGTGAAAGACCCGCAAAGGTTGCGCCAATTGTCGAACTGTTACGACGGCGACACTCCGCGGGCGCTTTCGTTGGGCTCTCGTCGGACGAGGAGTTCGGCGTCGCCGTCACGCAGGCCCTGCAGTTGGTGAACGGCGACCGACATCTCCGGCTCCTGCACAGCGTTGACGAGATCCCGGTGCAGGATGACGAGGACACCGAGGTCTTCGACGACGCCGAATATCGGCAGGAGGTGCTCCTGTCGGCCGGTGGTATCGCTGCCGCCCAGCGGCTCGACGGCAACGTCGGCTATCTCGACATCCGCACCTTGCACGACGCAAATGTCGCCGCCCCCATCGCTTCCGCGGCGATGACCCTTCTGGCCGGCACCGACGCTCTGATCATCGATCTCCGACGCTGCCCCGGTGGCTCCCCGCTGATGGTGGCGCACTACTGCAGCCACCTGTTCGACGATCCGACGCACCTCAACGACATCTACGACCGACCCAGCGATCAGACGCGACAGTTCTGGACAGCGCCATCCATCCCGGGGACGAAGTTCGGCGGTTCCAAACGGTCCACGTGCTGACCAGCTCGACGACATTTCCGGGGCCGAGGAATTCAGCTATGACCTGCAGAGCCGTGGCCGCGCCACGGTCGTCGGCGAGCGCACCAGAGGCGGCGCCCACCCCGGTGCCCGCTATCGGATCGGCCCGCATCTACAACTGGCCGTCCCACAGGGGCGAGCGATCAACCCCGTCACCGGCACCAACTGGGAGGGCACCGGGGTCCCTCCGGACGTCGAGCTGTCGGCAGCGGATGCCTTCGACGCCGCCTATCGCCTGGCACTCGACCACGTAATCGGCCTCGGGCGCGATGGTGTGCGTCGACCCATTGCCGACGAGGCACAGGCGGCCCGGGCAGACCTCTAGCCTGGCAGCCGGGTGGGCCTGATGCAGCAGCTCGGTCAGTCCCGCCCTAGCAGACCACCGGGGGTCGCAGCGCCGATCAGCCTGTCACGAGACCACAGGAGAGAGCACAGTGATCCAGGGAACCCTCGTGGTGCATCCGATCGGATGGGTCGAGTCCCCGTTGGTGGACCGTGCCCAGGCCCCGTTGCAGGGTGATGAGGGTGCACCAGACGCCTGGCTCGTTCTCGATCAGGCCATCGGTGAGGGGTTTCGAGATCTCGCCATCGGTACCCACCTGTTGGTGCTCACCTGGCTGGATCGAGCCCGCCGCGACGTGCTGACCGTTCACCCGCGGGGAGACCTGAGCAGACCCTCGACCGGAGTGTTCCTCACCCGGTCCCCCGATCGGCCCAACCCGATTGGGCTGCACAGGGTGTCGGTCCTTGCGATCGAAGGATCGCGGATCAAGGTGTCGGACCTGGAAGCTCTGCACGGCACTCCGATCGTGGACGTGAAGCCGGTCCTCGACCAAGGCAAGGATCGGTGACGCCGGGTGACCTTCAGCCGGAAGGTTGCGCTGGGAAGCAGAACTCCCGGCCCCGGGTTGGTCATGCCCCACCCCGAGGTCTGACGCACGACGCCAGCGTCAGGCGACGACGATGCCGCGCAGGATGATCCTGGCCGGTCGCCCGAGCACCGTCAGGTCTGCACGCGGGTCCACGTCGTAGGCAATCAGGTCTGCCGGTGCCCCGTCCTCGATTCCGGGCAGGCCCAGCCAGGTGCGCGCTGCCCAGGAGCCCGCGGCCAGCGCGTCGGTCGTGGTCATCCCAGCCCCGGCCAGTGCTGCGATCTCCTGCGCGATCAGCCCGTGCGCCAAAGACCCGCCGGCGTCGGTGCCGGCATAGATCGGCACGCCTGCGTCGTACGCCGAGGCCACCATCTCCCGGGCACCAGCGTGCAGCCGTCGCATGTGTGCGGCGTATCCCGGAAACTTCGCTTCGCCGGCGGCGGCGAAGGACGGGAAGTTGTCGACGTTGATCAGAGTGGGCACCAGCGCCGTTCTCCGGGCAACGAGTTCGTCGATGAGATCGGTGGACAGGCCGGTGCCGTGTTCGATGCAGTCGATGCCTGCCGAGATCAGATCCGGTAGCGCGTCCGCGCCGAACACGTGTGCGGTCACCCGGGCACCGGCTGCGTGGGCAGCTGTGATCGCGTCCTGGATCGCCTCGGCCGGCCAGCACGGTGCAAGATCACCAAGGCCGCGCTCGATCCAGTCACCCACCAACTTGATCCAGCCGTCACCGGCTCGAGCCTGCCCAGTGGCGGCCGCAGCGAGCTCGGCAGGATCATCCAACTCCATCGCCACCCCGGGGATGTAGCGCCGGCGTGGCGCAAGATGGCGCCCGGCACGGATGATCCGGGGAAGGTCTGCCTGCTGGTCGAGGTGCCTGGTGTCCACGGGCACTCCGCAATCGCGGATCAACAAAGCCCCGGCATCACGGTCGACCAGTGCCTGAGCCCGCTGGGCATCGACATCGACAGTCGGACCCGAGGGTTCGAGTCCGATGTGGTTGTGCGCATCTACCAGACCCGGTACGAGCCAGCACCCCGTGACGACAGTCTGGGCACCGGGTACGGAGTCGAAGCTGATCCGCCCGTCCCGTACCCAGAGGTCTCGCGACTCCTCGCCGGGCAGCACCACCCCCTCCAGGTGCAGGGATGGTTGCGGGGCGGTCACTCTCGGCTGCTACTTCCTCTTGCCGAAGCGCAGTGCCGACAGATCCGGCAGCTGCATACCCGGCGGGAGGCCGCTGGCACCCAGCAACTGGTTCAGGTCTTGGCCGGATGCGCCTGGACCGCCCGAGTGGTCGCCGGCCCGTACAACTCCCGGTTGGCGAGCCTGGCCGCCGCCCTTCTTGCCCTTCTTGCCCTTGGCGCTCTTGCGGGCCTGCAGTTGCTGCTGGCGCCCTTTGGCCTTCTTCGACATCGACCGCGCGCCCGGCAGGCCCATCCCCCCGGCCATCTGGGTCATCATCTTGCGGGCTTCGAAGAAGCGCTCCACGAGTCCGTTGACCTCGGTGACCGTGACGCCCGAGCCGTTTGCGATGCGGACCCGACGCGACCCCTTGATGATCCTCGGATCGGCCCGCTCGAGCGGGGTCATCGAGCGGATGATCGCCGCCGTACGGTCGAGGTCCTTGTCGTCCACCTGGGCCAGCGCGTCCTTCATCTGTCCGGTGCCAGGCAGCATTCCGAGCAGGTTTCCGATCGGACCCATCCGCCGGATGGCCATCATCTGGTCCAGGAAGTCATCGAGGGTGAAGCCGTCGCCAGAGACCAGCTTCCCGGCCATCTCCTCGGCCTCGTCGGCGTCGAAGGTTTTCTCGGCCTGTTCGATCAAGCTCAGGATGTCGCCCATCCCGAGGATGCGGGAGGCCATTCGTTCCGGGTGGAAGACGTCGAACTCGCTGAGCTTCTCACCGGTGGAGGCGAACATGATCGGCCGGCCGGTGATCTCACGCACCGACAGCGCTGCCCCACCTCGTGCGTCGCCGTCGAGCTTTGTGAGCACCACGCCGCTGAATCCGACGCCGTCGCGGAATGCCTCCGCGGTCGTGACCGCGTCCTGGCCGATCATCGCGTCGACGACGAACAGGATTTCTTCGGGGGAGAGGGCATCCCGGACGGCGGCGGCCTGCCCCATCAGCTCGTCGTCGACACCGAGCCGCCCAGCAGTGTCCACGATGACGATGTCGTGCATGGTCCGGGCTGCGTGATCAACCGAGGCCCGGACGACGGCGACCGGGTCGCCTACGCCGTTGCCGGGCTCCGGTGCGAACACGTCCACGCCGGCCAGCTCGCCGACGACCTGGAGCTGGGTGACCGCATTGGGACGCTGCAGGTCGGCCGCGACCAGCAGCGGGGTGTGACCCTGCTCACGCAACCACAACCCCAGCTTGCCGGCCAGGGTGGTCTTTCCGGACCCCTGCAGGCCAGCCAGCATGATGGTGGTCGGCGGAAGCTTTGCGAACTGTAGTCGTCGAGTCTCCCCGCCCAGAATGGCGATGAGTTCCTCATTGACGATCTTGATGACCTGCTGTGCGGGATTCAGGGCACGAGAGACCTCACTGCCGCGGGCTCGCTCCTTGATCGCGGCAACGAAGCTCTTGACGACCGGCAGCGCCACATCGGCTTCCAGCAGGGCGATGCGGATTTCGCGGCAGGTGGCATCAATGTCGGCTTCAGTGAGCCGGCCCTTGCTGCGCAGGCTCGAGAAGGCATTCTCGAGTCGGTCGGACAGGGTCGCGAACACGCGGGGGAACCTCTCAGAGACTGGCGCGCGCTGGCCGGAACAGTGCGCCGCGCGCTTGCCCAGTCTAGCCAAGCAGTGAAACCACGAGGGTCGGATCCCGACCCGTGACAACGGCGCCCCGGGTGCCTCGATAATCCTGGCTACTGAACAGCTGGGCCGGCTCAGCGATCGAGGTAAGACCCGGGGTGCTCAAGATGCGAGTGAGCGGGGCCGGGCATATGAGCCGGCGGCTCTCGGCTTTCCTTGCTGCCGCTGTGGGTGGCTCGATCTGCCTCCACGGTCGGAACCTTGCCCAGTGGTTGGACCTATTACACGTTCTGGCAGTACAGCTCGACGCCGATCGACCAGAACCGCTTCAACGGTGCCTAAGACCGTCTGGTCGCCCTGGCCACTGGTTGACCGGCAGCGGCGGCCCGGACGACCCATCTCCTGCTCTGCCGACCGACGATGGTCGCCGCGCCGCACTCGGTGCAGTACCACTCCGGGCAGTCCGCGCCGTGACCGTCGGCGCACGGTGGCTGTTCGAACTCGGTCGTCCGAGCGCAGTTGCGGCAGGCCAAGCTGGTCAGGCTGCCAAGCATGATCACGCTGTGTTCCATGTCGGGCCTCCATGCAGGCGCTGTGTGGTGCCTCCGTGTCAGCACGGTCGCACAACGAGCCGGCAAACCCGTTGACATCCGTCGGCGTGTCTGGCGCCGGTCACCGTGACAGCGACGTCGATCAGGAGGCCCCGCTCGTAGAACTGCGGGGTGAGTCAGACTTGGCCGGTGACCACTGACGCCGGCTCATCGCAGCTGCCCGCCCAAGCCGACTCGCCCCGACGTAGGGATCGCTTGTGGCTGGTGATCCTCGCTGCCGCCCTGTGGGGAACCGACGGCCTGTTGCGTGTCCCGCTGGTCAGCGACCTCGAGCCGAGCACGATCGTGTTCGCCGAGCACGCGATCATCTGCCTTCTGGTCCTGCCCTGGCTGCCAGGCGCCGTACGTGCCTTCACCACTGCTCCACGAAGGGTTCAGCTGGCGATCCTGGCCATCGGCATCGGTGCGTCCGCGGTGGCCACCACCCTGTTCACGGCGGCGTTCTCACTGGGTGATCCGGTCACGCCGTTGGTGTTGCAGAAGCTTCAGCCGGTGATCGCCATCGCCGGCGCCGCGGTGCTGCTCGGTGAGCGAGTCACGGCGCGTTTTCCATTCTTCCTCGTTCCCACCCTGATCGGCGCCTGGCTCCTGACCTTCGCCGATCCGCTGGGCATTGCCTTGAGCCAGGCGCAGGCGGCACTGCTGGCGATCGGAGCAGCCACGCTGTGGGCCGGTGGAACGGTGCTCGGCAGGTACGCCGCCACGGCGATGGCCACCCAGCACGTGACGATGCTGCGCTTCCTCTTCGGGCTGATCGCCTCGTTGCTCATCGTGCTGACCCTGGGCGACCCGCTGGTGCCCGCGGCCGCCGACCTCCCCGGCCTGGTCCTGCTGGCCCTCATCCCGGGCCTGCTCGGACTCCTGCTCTACTACCGCGGGCTGGCCGGCACCGCCGCCTCACGCGCCACCCTGGGAGAGCTCGCCTTCCCGCTGACCGCCGCTCTGATCGGGGTCACCTTGCTGGATGGGTCGCTGGATGGCTCTCAGTGGATCGGCTTCGTCGTACTTCTGACCTCGGTGACCCTGCTTGCCCTGCACGAGCGCCGAGCGCGCACCCCCGCCATCATGGCTGGTCCGCTGCAACCTGCAACCTCTCGCTGAGCCCACACCGCACCTCCTCGGTCAGGGCCCCCTCCATGGGCAGGTAGAACACATCGATGGCATCGGAGCCGAAGGTCTCCACCCGCGCGGAGATGACGTCGATGCCGGCCTCGTCGAAGATTGACGCGAGCCAGTAGAGAAGTCCGGCCCGGTCTCCCGCCCGTACCTCGACCACGGTCGCCTCCGCGGCGGCATCGTCGTACCAGATCACCTCGGTCGGCTGCGCTGGCCGGGAAGCGCGCAGATACGCCCGCTCCCGGGCGGCCAGTCGCTCACCCAGTGGCAGCGTGCCGGTCAGGCTTGAACGCAGGTCTGCGGCAATCAGGCTCGCGTCCGGCGGCCGACCGAAGAGCGGTCGTACGGCGAAGACGTCCTGTGCGCGACCGCCGATGCTGGACACCGTCGCATGCCGGATCTCGAGCTGATGCAGGGCCAGGACACCGGCGACCTGGGAGAGCAGGCCGGCCTGGTCGACGGCGTCCACCGCTACCTCGAAACCGTCGACATCCGGGCGCATCTGTACTCGCAGCGTGTTGTCCTCGATCTGCCGGAACAATTCAGGCGACCCCTGCGACGATAGGTACGTAGCAGTGTTCCCCTCATCCGCCCCGTCAGGGAGATGTCCAGCTGCGGACCCAAGGCTTGGTGCGGTCGGGACATCGGGCGCCAAGGCTGCCGCGACGTGACTCACGAGGTCGCCGATGACGTGGGCTCGCCACGGCGACCAGACGCCGGGCCCGGTGGCCCGAGCGTCAGCCTCGGCCAGGGCATGCAGGAGATGCAACTGGTCCAGGCTGCCCTCGATCCGGTCAGCGATCAGGCCGATCGTCGCCGGATCGGACGGATCGCGGCGCATGGCGGTATGCGGCAAGAGCAGGTGCTGGCCGACCATCAGCGTGACCGTCGCAGCTTCAGAAGCGCCCAGGCCCATCCGCCCAGTCATCGCTGCGACGATCTCTACTCCTTCCAGGCAATGGTCGCGCTCACTGCCCTTGCCGATGTCGTGCAACAGGGCTGCGATCAACAGCAGGTCTGGCCGACGCACCCGCCGGGTCAGCTCGCCAGCTATGACAGCCGTTTCGACCAGATGCCTGTCCACTGTGTACAGATGCGCTGGATGACGTTGTGGCAGACCACGAATGCGCGCCCACTCAGGCAGGTACTCGCACAACAGTCCCGACTGGTCAAACGCTTCGAAGACGTCGACGATTCCGCGGCCGGCGGCCAGGAGCCGGACGAACCACGACCGAGCCGCGGCCGGCCACGGATCACTCAGCGACTGGTGTCTGTCGACCAACACCAGCATCGTTGCCGGCGAGATTGCCAGCCCTGACTCAGCAGCGGCCGCGGCCACCCGCAGGGGCAGGACGGGGTCCTCTCCCGGGTCGATGCCGCGAGCCAGGGCGACCTCGCCCTCGTGGGCGACTACGCCCTCCAGCAAGGGGGTCCTGACCGGCTGGCGGCGACCCGCCCACCCTCTGCCGCGCCCGGTTGTGCGCCCAGAGTCGACCCGGCGCCACCCGGCCGCGGTAGCGAAGGCAATGGTCCTTGCCGCGCCGGAAACTTCTCGGAGGAGGTCGTCTTCGGACTCCAACCTCAGCGCCCGCATGACCGGAATCTGTTCCTGACGCACCAGGACATCGGTGCGCCGTTGTGAGCAGCGGTGCAAGGCGTCTCGTACGTCGAGCAGGGTGTCGTAGGCGGCCTCGACGGCATGGCCCGGTTGATCGCTGAGTTGCGCATCGGCCAGCGCCCGCAGGATCAGCACGTCGCGCAGCCCTCCGCGGCCCTCCTTGAGGTCAGGTTCGACCAGGTACGCGGTGTCTCCGGCCAGCTGACCGCGCCGGTGCCGCTCGGCCCGCAGCAGGGGCAAGAGTGCGCGCGACCTCGCCCGCCAGGTTGCGGCGACGGCACGGCGTAACCGCTCGGCCAGTTCCTCGTCGCCGGCGACCCGACGAACGTCCAGCAGCCCCAGCGACGCGATGGCGTCGACTTCGGCCACCTGCACCGAATCATCCACTGTGCGCACCGAATGGTCGAGGCGCAGCCCGGCGTCCCAGATCGGGTACCACACCGCTTGGGCGACCGACGCGACATCAGGCACCCGGTCGTGGACCAGGATGAGATCGAGATCGCCGTACGGCGCGGGCTCACGTCGACCCAGCCCGCCGACGGCCACCAGGGCTAGTCCCGGACGGGCGGGCAGCAGGGATGCCAGCCAGGTGTCGAGCAACGCCGTGCGTTCCAGTCGATCCGATGCCGCCGCGACCTGCAGGGGTCGCAGCGGCATCGCATCCGTGCAGCCGGGATCAGTCGGCACTGCTGCTGCTGGCCCCGCGGTCAGATCGCGTCTGGACCCCGCTCTCCAGTTCGTACCCGCGCTAGATCCTCGATGTCGGTGACCCAGACCTTGCCGTCGCCGATCTGCCCCGTCCGTGCCGCCTCCACGAGGGCCTCCAGGACCGCGGTGGAGCGCTCGTCGGAGACCAAAACTTCGATCTTCACCTTGGGCACGAAGTCGACCTGGTACTCGGCACCGCGATAGACCTCGGTGTGTCCTCGCTGGCGCCCGTAGCCCTGGACCTCGGTGATCGTCAGTCCCTCCACTCCATGCAGTTCGAGTGCGGTCTTGACGTCGTCGAGTTTGAATGGCTTGACGATGCCAGTGACGAGCTTCATGCCGAGGTTCCTTCCGGGCTGCGGTGTGGCGCGGACTCTGCGAACAACGACGGCCCCGCTGGCCTCGGCGGTCCGGTCGGCAGTGCGGCCTCCGGTACGTGCCAGCCCCCGCCGCCGCCCAGGGCGCTGAAGTCGTAACCAGTCTCGGCGTGCACCACGTTGTCGATGCCAGCCAACTCATCGTCCTCGTTGATCCGGAAGCCCATGGTCTTCTCGATCAGGAAGCCGATGAGAAGGGTGGCCCCAAAGCTCATGACAAGGACGGCGAGGGCGCCGACGACTTGTCGCCAGAGCTGATCGGCGCCGCCGCCGTAGAGCAGACCATCAATACCGGCCGGAGCCGCGGCGGTGGCCAGGAAGCCGACCCCGATCGTGCCGACCAGGCCACCGACCAGGTGCACGCCGACGACATCCAAGGAGTCGTCGAAGCCGAACCGGTACTTCAGCCCCACGGCCAGCGCACAGAGGGCGCCGGAGACGGCGCCGAGTCCGATGGCACCGACCGGCGATACCGAAGAACATGCCGGCGTGATGGATACCAGCCCAGCCACGACGCCGGAGGCGCCACCCAGCGATGTCGAGTGCCCGTCGCGGATCTTCTCGACCAGCAACCAACCCAGGCAGGCAGCGCCGGTGGCAACGAAGGTGTTCACCCAGGCGACAGCGGCGGTGTTGTTGGCCGCGACCGCCGATCCGGCGTTGAATCCGAACCAACCGAACCACAGCAGGCCGGCACCGATCATGACCAGCGGCAGGTTGTGCGGGCGCATCGCCTCACCGCCGAA
>JALZIL010000192.1 GCA_030860305.1 Actinomycetota bacterium | reverse complement strand
CTGCTGATCTTCGGCGGCGTGCAGTTGCTCAGCGGGAGCCGCAACGGACGCGTACTCACTATCGTGGCCTGCGGGGTCCAGTTGGCCTTCGTCGTGTACTGGATGATCCGGATCGGCTCGCTCCCGGAGTTCGACGTCGACGGCTCGACGTTCCTCTTCGTGGTACCGCTGATGTACGCGGTTCTTCCGCTCGTGGCGCTGCCGCTGGCCCTGGGTAGACCGGTCAGTGAGTACATCGCCGCCAAGCAGATGGGCCGCGCGGCCGCGTCCTGACAGGGGCAACAATGGTGCCGTGACCCAGGCACTCGACCCGAGGATCGCCGATCGACTGCGTGCCGACGATCGCGGACTCTTGCCTGTGGTCGTCCAGAGCGTTGAGTCCGGCGAGGTGCTCATGTTGGCCTGGATGGATGGCGAAGCGCTGAACCGGACGCTGCGCAGCGGCCGGGCGACCTACTGGTCACGCAGCCGAAGCGAGTATTGGGTCAAAGGTGCGACCTCGGGCAACACGCAGAAGGTCTGCCAGGTCCTGCTCGACTGTGATGGCGACACCATCCTGTTGCGGGTGGAGCAGACCGGACCCGCCTGCCACACCGGCGCGCCGACCTGCTTCGGCACCGAATTGACGGTCGAGCCGGGAGCAGCTGGCTCATCGGAACTGCAATGACCCGCCACACCGGACCGGACCGCGCTGAGGTGCTGGCCCGGCTGTCCACCGAGCCGGTCGTTCCGGTCACCCGCCGACTGCTGGCCGATGGTGAGACCCCGGTCGGCCTGTACCGGAAACTGGCCGGCGGTCCGGGTACCTTTCTGCTCGAGTCCGCCGAGCCCGGTCGCTCGTGGTCTCGGTACTCCTTCGTCGGCGTACGGTGCCCGGCGACCTTGACCGAGCGGGACGGCCGTACCGAGTGGATCGGCAATCCGTTGATCGCCGACCTGCCACAGGATCCGCTGGCCGCACTCGGCGCCACGATCGCAGCGTTGCGTTCACCGCGGGACCCGGGTTTGCCGCCGTTGACCGGCGGCCTGGTGGGCTACCTGGGCTACGACACGGTACGGCGTCTCGAGCGACTGCCGGCCACCAATCCCGACGAGCTGCAACTGCCCGAGCTGGCATTCCTGGTCGCCTCGGACCTCGCCGTGCTCGATCACGTCCAGGGTTCGGTCCTGCTGGTGGCGAACGTCTTTGCCGTGACCGACGACCATGTCGTTGCCTATGAGCAGGCCATCGCCCGGTTGGATGAGATGACCGTTGCGCTGACCAGGCCGGCGCAGCATCCGGTCAACACGATCGGGATCGTCGCGCCGCAGTACAGCTCGCGCACGGTGGACGGGGACTATGCGAAATCTGTAGAGGTGGCAAAGGACCACATTCGGGCCGGCGACATCTTCCAGGTCGTGCTGTCTCAGCGGTTCGAGGTGGCGACCTCGGCCAGCGCCCTGGACATCTACCGGGTGATGCGCACAACGAATCCGAGCCCGTACATGTACCTCCTCCGCTTCGAGGACGGGGTGGATCTGATCGGTTCATCGCCCGAGGCGCTGGTGACGGTCAAGGACCGGACCGCCGTCATCCGGCCGATTGCCGGGACCCGTCCGCGTGACGAGGATCCCGAGGAGGAACAGCGCCTGGCCGCCGAACTTCTCGGCGATGCCAAGGAGCGAGCCGAGCATCTCATGTTGGTCGATCTCGCCCGCAACGACCTGGGTCGGATCTGCCGGCCCGGTTCGGTCGAGGTCGTGGAGTTCATGAAGGTGGCTCGCTACAGCCACGTGATGCACCTGGAGTCCACGGTCTCGGCGACGCTTGACACCGGCGTCACGCCGTTCGACGTCCTGCGCGCTGCCTTCCCGGCCGGGACTCTGTCCGGCGCCCCGAAACCTCGCGCGATGGAACTCATCGAGGAACTCGAGCCCGCGCGACGAGGTATCTACGGCGGAGCGGTCGGCTACCTCGACTTCGCCGACGACATCGACGTCGCCATCGCGATCCGTACGGCTGTGCTGCGCAACGGGACGGCCTACGTCCAGGCAGGCGCCGGAATCGTCGCGGACAGCGATCCGGTGGCGGAGGAGGCCGAGACCCGGCACAAGGCACAGGTCGTGCTCCAGGCCATCGCCACCGCCGAGAGCATGCGAGACGTCTCGTGACCGACAACCCGTCAACGGCCGGGTCGGACCGGCGCGGCCTGCTCCTGGCAGTGGCTGGTTGCGTGGTCGCCGCCACAGTGCTGCTCCTCGCTTCCGAGCAAGAATGGTTACGGCTCTCGCTTCCAGCGCAGCCACCGCTGCCTGGCGAGAGCCAGAAGTTGACCGGCCAGGAAGTGGTGGACTCGCTGGTGCCGGTCGGCATCGTGATCGGCGCCGCTGGACTGGCGCTGATCGCCGCCCGTCGCATCGGGCGCCTTGTCGTGGCCGTTGTTCTGGTCGTAGCGGGCCTCCTGCTGATGGCCTTGATCGGGTTCTTCCTCTACGACGACGGATCAAGTGTCGCCTACAGCTGGGCGCAGGCCTATGCGGAGCCGGGGGAGTCGGCGTTCCCGGCTCGCGACGTGTCGGTGCTGCCCGCGGTGGTAGCACTGCTCGCGGGCGGTATACCCGTCGCAGTTGGCTGCTTCACACTCGCGCGTGGCAGGTGGTGGCCGGTGATGGGCGTTCGGTTCGAACGCCGTACTTCTCTCGATGCTTCGGGGGAAGCTGCGGGGCCATCGAGATCCGGCACCGCGGAGCGGTGCGATCCGCGTCCGGCAGTCAGCGAGGCTGCCATGTGGGCTGCTCTAGAACGCGGCGAGGATCCGACCATATCGCCGACCCAAGCGGGTACGACGGCGGCTCCCGCAGCCACCCGCGACCAGTCGGGTCCGCGTCCCTAGCTACAGTTGCCCGACCTGGCCACGGCGAAGGGACAAGTCCTCAAGGTGACAGTGCTCGACGACATCCTGGGCGGCGTTCGTGCCGACCTTGCCGACCGCGAAGCACGCCGACCGCTAGAGGAGATAAAGGCAGCGGCTGCCCGCCGCGAGGCACCTGTCGACGCCCGGGCCGCCCTACAGGCGCCGGGGGTAGGGGTGATCGCCGAGGTCAAGCGGCGTAGCCCGTCCAAGGGCCGGATTGCCGAGATCGATGATCCTGCGGCGCTGGCCGTTGAGTACGAAGCCGGTGGTGCACGGGCCGTGAGTGTGCTGACCGAGCGACGGCACTTCGGAGGTAGCCTCGAAGACCTGGGGCAGGTGCGTAATCAGGTGTCAATTCCCGTGCTGTGCAAGGACTTCATAGTCAGTCCCTACCAGGTCCACGAGGCCCGGGCATGGGGGGCGGATCTATGCCTGCTCGTCGTCGCCGCTCTGGGGGACGAAGCGCTGATCAGCCTGCTGGAACGCGTCGAGTCGCTGGGCATGACTGCTCTCGTCGAGATCCACGACGAGCAGGAGGCCGACCGGGCGCTGGCCGCCGGGGCGAGCGTGATCGGAGTCAACGCTCGTGATCTGCGCACCTTCGAGGTGGATCGAGGCACCTTTGACCGGATCGCGCCGGGATTGCCCTCTTCGGTGATCAAGGTGGCGGAGTCCGGCGTTCGAGGCGCGCACGACCTGATCGCCTACGCCTGCGCAGGTGCGGACGCGGTTCTGGTCGGGGAGGGACTGGTCAGTTCGGGGAATCCGCGTCAGTCCGTCGCCGATCTCGTCACGGCCGGCGCGCACCCGGCGACCCCGCGTCCGGCTCGCTGAGCCTTTTGCCGATTCCGGCCACCATGAGTGCACCCAGCAGGGCCGGGAACGATGTCGAGCCCGGCAACAATGCCGAGGCCGGGAACCCTGCCGAGATCCCAGGCCGATTCGGTCCGTACGGGGGGCGATACGTGCCCGAGGCCCTCGTCGCCGCGCTCGACGAACTGGCCGATGCCTACGCGAGCGCGAAGGCCGATCCGGCGTTCCGGGAAGCCCTCTGGGCTCTGCAGCGCGACTATTCCGGGCGACCGACCCCGATCACCGAGGCCAGGAGACTGAGCGAGCACGCCGGCGGTGGGCGGATCGTGCTCAAGCGGGAGGATCTGAACCACACCGGCTCACACAAGATCAACAATGTGCTGGGCCAGTC
>JALZIL010000155.1 GCA_030860305.1 Actinomycetota bacterium | reverse complement strand
CGACGGCGCCGCCGGCCGAGGCAGGATCCTCGCCGACCACCTCCGCGACGCCGTTGGCCCGAGTGGCCACGACTGGCCGCCCGCAGGACATCGCTTCGACGATCGCCAGACCGACGGTCTCGTAGCGGGACGGCTGCACGAGCACGTCACAGGCCCAGATCCACGGGCGGACATCAGCCTGGGCGGGATAGGCATGAATCGTCTTGCCCCAGTGGGTCGGAGCCAACGCCTGCAGCTGTGACTTGTCGCCGATCCCGACGATCACCAACTGAGTGTTCGGAATGGGGTTTGCCTCCCACGCGGCGACGAGTTGGTCCTGGCCCTTTTGACGATGGATGCGGCCCAGGAGCAGCACAACGCGAGGTCCGGGAAGCTGCAGTTCCGTACGGTACTTGGCGCGTGCGTCCGGCTCGGCAACGGTGAAGTACTCGGTATCCACGGGTACGCCGAGGGCTCGTCCCGCTGTGGTGATGCCGGCGCGGTGGCCTTCGTCGATCTCGTCCCAGCAGTTGGCCACCATCCCAGCGGTGCACCGGCCGGCGCGCCGCTCCACGGCCCACAGCAGGCGCCGGAATCGCGGATCGTCGAGCACGTCGACCGACCAGGCATGCGGTTGATACACGATCGGGGACTCGATCAGTTTCGACAGCATCGGCAGCCGGCCCACCTGCCCTGCCCAGAACGAGTGCAGGTGGATCACGTCGGGTCGGATCCGACGGACGGTGCGCAGGAACTGGGCTGCCGCGATCGGGTAGCTGTGCGGCCGGTTGCGAGCCAGCCGCCAGTGATGCTCGTTGACCGACGGCCAGCCCAGGGGTGGCGCGGGTGAGAGCAGGTGCACCTCGTGTCCCCGCCGGACCTGCTCGGCGGTGAGCTGTTCGAGGTAGTTGACGACACCGCCCGGAGGCGTCTCCTGCGCGTGCAGCACCAGCATCGCAGGAGACGAGCCCTTTCCATGCCGAGCAACCGAGTTCAGGACGGTGCCGAGCCTACCGCCGCCTATCTCATGCCTCCGGAGGTCTTCCATCCGGAGAGATCCAGCTCGAGCCGGGCCGCCAGCTTGTCGATGTCCTGGGCGAAGTAGCCCGCCAGCTCCGCCCGGATCTCCTCGGATACCCGGGGGGTGGCCGTCGAGCGCCACATCCGGTCCTTGGTCGCTGCCGCCAGTGGGTGGCTGGTCGTACGCGACCACTGCCGCAACCGACGTACCGGAGCCTCCAGGACGGCCGGCGGCCGGTGCGTGAGCCGGCGAAGGAACGCCGACCGGTAGGTCTTGTTGCTGGCGTTGTGCACGTCGAAGCTCGGCTCCGGCAGCGCGTCGATGCCCAGAAAGGCGGTCAGCTCTGACCAGGCGCGACTGGGATCACGTGCTAGCTCGTCGAACAGGACGACGTGCACCGACGCCCTTGGTACGGTGTCCAGCAGTCGATCGACCGCGGCGCCCAGGCCTCCGACCAGCGGGTAGTCCAGCAGCTTGGGATCGAGCGGATCGGTGTCGGGCAGTCTCCCGTCGAGGCTGCGGTGCCACGCGGCGGCGAAGTCGGTCTCGGTCTCGTTGAGCGCGATCAGCTGGGTCCGATGCCAGGAGATCAGCAGATCACCCGGATTGCGCAGGGCGACCACGAAGCGCGGCTGGCTGACCGCGGCCGTGATGTCAGGCACGGCGCGCTGCGAGTACAGGTACGTCGTGGAACCGTCCACCCGAAGCGTGGCCGCCTGCGCGTGGGGGCCGGCGTACAGCGCCTCGTAAGCCGCCCGGGAATCGAAGCCGTAGTGCGCCCGCATCCGCGGGAAGTCGGCGGCCCAGTAGTAGGGCTCCTTGGGCACCGACACGTAGACCGAACGGTGATCGGCCAGCCACCGGCTCAACGACGTCGTTCCGCACTTGGGTGCGCCGATGAGATAGACGTTGGCCAGGCTCACCGGCCCACCGGGTTCGGGCCGGTCACTGACCCGCCCAGTTCCAGCGCTTGCGCAGGTCCATCCCGAGCAGGCCCTCCAGTTCGGCCATTTCCGAGTCCAGCTCACCCCGTACGTATTGGGTGTCCTCGGGGGTCATCTTCGGCGGCGGCCCGCCTGAGGCGCCCAGCGGTTTGTAGAGGACCTTGTGCACCAGCGGCGCACGCTTGATCCGGCCGACCAGCCGGGCACCGTTTCGCCGACGCGCCCAGTCGGCGGTGTCGCGGACTCTGCGGGCAACGGCCGTGGAGCGGGCACCGCTGGCCGGCAGCCTGGCCTTGACGAGCTCCTCGTCGAGGGTCATCGGCTCGACGTCGAGCCAGCTCAGCAGCGGATCGATGAAACCCTGCGGGTCCTTCGACAGGTCGTCGAACAGGCCGACGTAGATCTGCGAGCGGTCGAAATACTGCAGGTATCGCTTCAGATGGGAGGCGTAGCGCGAGGAGTTCAGGATTCCCGGCCGGGAGTCCAGCGCCTCCCGGAAGGAGCCGCTGACCGCGCCGTGCTTGGACTGGTACAGGTAGCTGGAGAACGCCCGCGCCGCCGGTTCCCGCAGGGTGGCCATCAGCTTCACATCGGGTAGGCACTCCGAAATGCGCTGTGGCGCTTCAGCACTGAACAAGTAGTGCTGGCAGACCTCGCCCACCACCTTGTCTTCCGGACGGGCCTCCTTGAACTCGGCCAGATACCACTCCATGCCGCGGTCGTAATAGCGGTCGAAGAAGTACAGATCCTTGGCCTCGGTCATGTAGATCTGCGGATGCCGGATCAGCACCTCGTGCAACCACGTCGATCCCGTCTTGCCGGGGCCGATGTGGATGAAGTTCGGCTTGCGGTCGCTCATTCACGCTCCTGTTCGGGTCCGCGGGCGACCCTACCGGCCGATGAACCGACGATCCGCCACCGCTAGCGTCGCCGCATGACCACCGTCGGCCCGGACTTGATCATCGCCGGCGCGGCCCGTAGCGGGACGTCCACCCTGGCGGCCGCGCTCCGGGAGCACCCGGCCATCGACCCGGGACTGACCAAGGAGCCGAACTACTTCAGCCGGCACTACGACCGCGGAGTCCAGTGGTACGACGACCTGTACGCCCCGCGCGAGGATGGCTTGCTGCGGATGGACGCCAGCACGTCCTACACCTACCCGCAGTTTCCCGAGGCACTGGACCTGCTGGCCCAAGCTGCACCGGACGGGCACGTCGTGTACGTCGTACGGGAGCCGATCGCGCGGGCGGTGTCGCACTACCAGCTACGCCGGTTCACCCTGAAGATCGAGGAGGCGCCGACCTTTGGCGCCGCGCTGGCGGCCAGCCCGTATTACACCGAGGTCAGCGACTACCGGCACTGGATCGCGCGGCTTCAGGAGCGCTACCCGCCGGATCGGCTGCTGATCGTGCCCTTCCCGGCGCTCACGGCGTCCAGCCATGACGTGGCCGCGGTCATCTGCGCGCGGTTGGGCCTCGAGGCGCCCCCGTTGGCTCCGGAGACCGTTACCGCGCACCGGAACACCGTCGTCGAGTTCCGCGCCAAGGGAGTTCGAAGCGCGGTCAAGGCCCTCAGGCAGAGCCCGATCTACCCCCGGGTACGTGCGGCCGTCGGTGCCAAACGCATCCGGCAGGTCCGGTCACGGTTGATCAAGTCGGCTGAACTGCCGACGGTGGCCCAGGCCCTGGCCACCTGTTCCAGTGCACAGCAGACTGAGCTGGCTGCCTTCCGAACTGCCGTGCAGGACTGGGTCCACACCTGGTTGGTGGAGCAGGACGTGGCCAACGGCCTGCGCTGGAGCGACCAATGGCCGGGCTCGGCGACAGACTGAGCGCTGGCCGGTTGCGCTGCTAGCGGCGAGTCGGGTTAGTCGCCAGACCCGGCCGTGGCCTGGCGTTGCTGTCCGAGCCGGCCGTACGGCTTGCTGCCCTGGCCGTACGGCTTGTTGAGACCGGCGTACGGCCTGCTGCCCTGGCCGTACGGCTGGTCGACCTGGCCGCACGCAGACGTTCAGCGATCGGTGGTGGAACCTTGTCTGGGTCGTCCCCGACGTCGGCGACCTCGGGGTTGTCCTCGTCGGCGGGCACGTCTGGCTCGATTGCCTTGCCTCGCCTGAGAGTTGCATGCACGACACCGGTCACGAATGCCATCGCCATCCACCCGTTCACCGAGATCTGGCCGCCGCCCTGCGTCATCATTCGGAACAACGGAAGGGTCAGCGCGGCAGCGACGGGAATCATTTCCGCCGGCAGCGTGCGGATTCGCAACAACAGCGACAACCACAACCCGAAGACGTAGAGGAATACGACCAGGGTTGGGATGAACACGAGGATGCCGCCGCGCTGGAAGTTGTCCAGGAGGAAGTTGTGCGAGCTGGTGCCTTCGGTGGTGATACCGCCGGTCCAGAAGTTGTCGCCGATCCGGTCGATGGCCAGCAGGATGTTTTCGGTCCGGGATTCATAGCCCCGGGTGTCCTCGGCGAAACGGTCATAGATGACGCTCAGGAAACCGCTCGTCGCGAGGCCGGCGAGCCCGATCACGGAGGCGAACAGGAGGCTCAGTTGAGTCCCGGTGACCCGCCCGGACATCATCGCCCGGGCCAGCAGGATGAGCGGCCAGAGCAACGCTGCCAGCGTGACCGCCCGGCTCAGCGACAGCAGCACCAGCAAGGCGCCAGCAACCATGGCGAGGCGATAGAAGAACAACTGGTTCCGCTCGGTGAGCGGTCGTCGCGCCTTGGCCCAGCTCGCGATGTACATCGACAACAGCAGCGCGCCGAATACCTCGTGCCGGAGTTGGACCTGGGTGGTCTCCAGATCGAAACCGAATCCGATGAAGGCCTGACCGAACAGCTGCTGGGTGAGGATGCTGGGGTCCCCGGTGACGATCGTCTGTTGCACGACCTGGAGCGGATTGATCCCGTTCTTGAGCAGCGAGACCCCGAAGGCCATGAGCAGCACCGTCAGGGTGAACAGCGCGCTCCAGCGCAGGGCGTCGATGAGCAGGTTGACGCGTTCCTTGGCGATCATGAAGAAGTAGCCGCTGATCGCGACGAAGGAGATGAGGTACAGCAGGGACTGCGCCGGCTGGATGGGCGGGATCCCGTGGTAGAGGTCCATCGCGGTGGTGAGAATCAGCATGTACACGTTGGCCAGAATGAAGAACTGCAGCCGACGGGTGGCGGCGCCGATCCTGGCGAAGCCGTAGACCGCGATGATGGCCCCGGTCAGGGCGAACAGGGCCAGCTGGTGCGCACGCAACTCCCCGATGGGGCTGTCGATCATCTGGAACCACTGCAACGGGATGCAGGCCAGTGCCAGCAATGTCACGAGTTTCACGCTTCACCCCGTTCGCGATTCTGAAGGGAATTCATGCCCAGGGTAGGCGAGGCGGCGCCGCGAGCGTCGACCACGTCGGTGTAGATGGCCAGCAGACGGTCCAGATCTCCGGCCGGCGAGTACCGCCGCAGATAGGAAGCCCGTGCCCGACCCCGCCGCTCCAGCCACTGCGCACGGTTGTCGACGACATCGTTCAGGGCCTGTACGAGCGAGTCGGCCGATCCCACCTCGAAGGTGATACCGACGTCGTCGGCCACCACTTCGTCGCAGATGTTCTCCAGGTTCGACACGACGATGGGGGTCCCCACGGACAAGCTGCGCAGGATCACCAGCGGCAGACCCTCGTACCACTCCGACGGAACCACGACGCTGTGTGCGCCACCCATGAGCGTGGTGATCTCGTCCTCGCTGCGCCAGCCGAGAAACTCGATCGAGTCGTCGACCGCAGCCGCCTCCTCGACGAGAGGGCGCAGTTCGCCGTCGCCGGCGATCTTGAGCACCAGCCCGGGGTGCACGCTCGGCCATGCGTCGAGCAGGGTCTTGATGCCCTTGACGTCGATCAGCCGGCCGACGAAGGCGACGTAGGGTTGCCCGCCGTCGGGCCGGCCAGGAGCCCCGGGGTCGGGAACGGAGTTGGGCTTCACGACGATCTGCTCGGCGGGCACGCCGTCACGGATCAGTAGCCGCTTGGCGAAGCCGGTCAGGGTGATGAAGCGGTCGATCTTGTCCAGGGTTCCGAGTTGGCGGTGCAGCACCAGCCCTGCGGTCAACGCGGCGCTGGCACCGAGGCTGTTGTGATAGCAGCGGTGCCGCATTCCCGGGAGCTTCAACCGCTTTCCCACACAGTCCTCGCAGACGGCGTTGTCCCGGAAGCAGGTGGCGGCGATGCAGGACCAGCGGTAGCTGTGCAGCGTGGTCACCGCCGGGACCCCGGCCTTGGCGGCAGCTCGGAACACCGCAGGTGACATCAGGGGGAACGGTGTGTGCACATGCACTACGTCTGGACCGAAGGCGTTGATCCGCTGGGTGACCTCGCGGCTGGCCTCGATGTTCCACACCGCCTTGAGACCGGCGCGCACCGGCGACAGGCCCATCTCCTCCACCGGCGGCAGCGTGTACTGATCGACCGCGTGACCGCCTTCGGTCAGCAGCTGTGCCTCGTGCGCCAGCACCTCCATCGCCCCACCCTTGGTCTGGTGGTGGTTGTGCAACTGCAAGACGCGCACGAGGTCGACCTTCCTGTCGAAGAACGCGCCGACGCTATACCGGCCGGCGCAGACTGGACTCGATCCGGCTACATCCCGCCGAGTTATGCTGCACGCCGGGCGCGACACGCACATCCCCGTCGGGCCAGTCGATCGAGGAGTATCAGTCGGTGAGAAAGCTCAGGGCGCTTCTGGTTCTGGCGGTGGGATTCCTGCCTGCCTCGCGGCGCAAGAACGGGCTGCTCAACAGACTCGGCCATCAGATCCACCCGACGGCGACCGTCGCGCCGATCGTGCTGCTACGGGTCCGCAAGCTTCGAGTCGGTGCCCGTACGACGATCGGATTCGGCAACGTACTGCGGGGCCTGCGCCTGGCCGAGTTCGGGGAAGAGACCGAGGTGGGGCCGCGCAACGACTTCCGGGCAAACCCTGGCCACTTCAAAACCGCGGCCGAGCCGGATCTGGTTGGCGTCCTGAAGGTCGGCAACGTCGTCTTCATCAGCAAGCGGCACGTCATCGACTGCTCGGGTGGCGTGCTGATCGATGACTGGTCGGGCGTGGCCGGGCGCGGAGTGTTCATCTACTCCCACTCCTACGACCCGGAGTTCGCCACCATGACCTGTGCACCCACGCGGATCGGTAAGAACTGCATGGTGGCCGCCATGACCACGCTGGCGATGGGCTCCACGCTGCCCGATGCCAGCATTCTGGCGATGGGTGGCGTGCTGATGCCCGGAGCGGTGAAGACGTACTCGATATACGGTGGCGTGCCGGCCAAGCCGCTGAGCACTGACGTCAAGGGCTGGAAGTACCTGAATCGCACCCAGATGACCCCGTCCAACAGGAAGGGTCTGGGCATGCCCGCGCCGGCGCTGTCGCCGGCGGACTGATTCACCTCATCGACTGATTCACCGCTTCGACCGGGACTGAGGCCTGAACCGAGATGACAGAGGCCGAGAAGGCTGCCCCGCCCAACGCCGGCGGACTCAAGCGCACCGGCAAGAACGCCTTCTGGATGGTGATCGAGCGGGTCATCCACCTGGGTGTCGCGTTCGTGGTCAGCTTCATCGTCGCCGCCCAGTTGGGTGCGGAGGACTACGGCCGCCTGGCGGTGGGCATGGCCCTGCTGTCGCTGCTGCTGCCGATCTCGAACATCATCGGGCAGTGCCTGGTCCGTGACATGGCCGCCGATCCCGGCTCGGCCATGCGCGTGTACACCGCGGGCGTGGTCGTGGCCGGCCTGGTCACCTCGGTGATCGTGCTCCTGGTCGGGATCGGGGTGATCTTCACCGTCGGGCTCGACACCGACACCGGCATCATCATCATGGTTCTGGTCGGCTCGTCGCTGCTGCGGCCGCTGAACACCGTGGATGTGTTCTTCCTGAAGCGGCTGGAGAGCAAGCGCACCGTCAAGATTCGGATCGCAGTGGGCGTTGCCTTGGGGGCGGTACGGATTGGCTTGCTGCTGGTCGGGTTTGGCGTGACGGTGATTGCTTGGACCTACGTCGTCGAGGCGATGTTGGCCTCGATCGGCATGTGGGTGGCCTTTCGGCGCGTGAACAAGGACTTCACGTGGGAGTTCAACGCGCAACGGATCCGCACCCTGCTCAAGGAGTTCACCCCGCTGTTCATCGCATCCTCCAGCGCCCTGGTGTTCATGAAGCTGGATCAGGTCATGTTGGCAGCGCTGTCCGGCCTGTCCGAGACAGGTGTGTTCGGGCTCGCCGCGAGCCTGGCCGAGACGCCCAGATTTCCACTCGTGGCGCTGCTGGGCTCGCTGGCTCCCCGTCTGCTCGCGCTGAAGAACCGCGATCCCGACCTGTACTGGGCAAAGCTGGCCGACGTGAGCCGGCTGGTCACGCTGCTCGGCTACGGTCTGACCCTCGGCCTGATCTTCGTGATGGCACCGCTGGCTCCGCTGCTGTTGCCACCGGACTACGACGGCATCAGTCTCGTGATCGTCATCCTTGCCCTGACCACCCCGTTCGCCTGCCTGGGCGGGATCCTGCTGTACGTCACGAACTGGGAGAAGCTCTACCGCGAGGCGATCGTTCGCAACCTCGTGGCCGCAGGGCTCAGCGTCGGGCTGAACTTCTGGCTGTTGCCCCGCTACGGCGCCGTGGGAGCGGCCATCACCACTCTGATCGTCACGATCTACGTCTACGTGATCGGAGCGGGGATGGCTCGCCGCACCCGGCCGGTGTTCTGGCTGACGCTGCCGACGCTGGAGCCGATCAGTTC
>JALZIL010000123.1 GCA_030860305.1 Actinomycetota bacterium | reverse complement strand
GGATGAACGAACTGAAGAAGGGCGCCAGGATCACCGGGCAACAGCGCGATGATCTGGCTGTTGACTTCGGAAAGCGCTACCAGGCAGGCGAAAGCGTACGGTCCCTAGCGTCCGCGTCCGGGCGGTCATACGGCTTCGTCCATCGTTTGCTGGTCGAATCCGGACATGTCATGCGAGCGCGGGGAGGCGCCAACCGCCGCAAGACCTGAGCGGCGCCCGGTTGCCCTGCGGTCCGGAACCTAGTCTTCACCGATGACCCAGGATTCCCGGGACGACAGCGGCGTACGGCTACGAGTCGAGGGTCTGGTTGCGACGGTCACCCTCGACGCACCGAACCGACTCAACTCCCAGACGCCGTCGACATGGCGTGCGCTCGCGGCCATCGGCGCGGATCTGGACTCTGAAATCCGCGTGGTCGTGGTACGAGGGGAAGGACGCGCCTTCTCCGCCGGTCTGGACCGAAGCCTGTTCGCGGGCGATCCCGAGGTCGTTGACGGCCTGGGCGCTCTGGCAACCGGATCCGATGCCGACATCGTCGAGCGCATTGCCACGTTCCAGGCCGGATTCTCCTGGCTCACCGACGGCCGGGCGATCTCGATCGCCGCGGTGCACGGACACGCTGTCGGAGCCGGATTTCAACTCGCCCTGGCCTGCGACCTACGGGTGCTCACCGAGGACGCGAGCCTGACCATGGCCGAGACCTCGCTCGGTTTGGTGCCGGACCTGACCGGAACCTGGCCGTTGGTGCGGGCGGTCGGATACTCGAGGGCGCTGGAGATCTGCGCGACCGGTCGCCGGGTCGGTGCAGCCGAAGCCGTGGCGATGGGACTGGCCAACGCGGTTGTTCCCGCCGACCAGTTGGCCGGTGCGGTGCAGGATCTCGTGGCGGCGCTGCTTGCCACTCCGCCGGAGTCGACCGCGGCGACCAAGCAACTGCTGCTCGGGGGGGTGGACCGGACGAAATCCGAGCAGCGCGCTGCCGAACGACTGACTCAGCTGCCGCTGTTGCGCCAGTTCACTCAGCGCTGATCGGCCCTTCGTCGTCCCGCCGGGAACAGGTGTCCGACCTCGGGTGTTGAATCCGCCAGAGGTGAAGACGTGACTGGCATGGGACATATGGGCGCCGTGTCGTCCTGGCGGGCGATGCGGTCGTTCTCCAGCGATCCCGCGAACAAGGACAAGGACATCCCCGCCGGCACCTGGAAGCGGGTGATGGGGTACGCGAGCCCGTATCGGCGCGATCTGACGCTGTTCATCGGCATGGTGGTGCTCGCCGCGATCGCCGGGGTGGCCACACCGGTGCTGGCCGGTGACATCGTCAACGTGATCTCCAGCGACTCCGGCACCACCGGGGCGGTCATCAAGTTGGCCTCCATCATCGCCGGGCTAGCGGTTTTCGACGCCCTGATGTCGCTGGCGCAACGCTGGTATTCGGCTCGGATCGGCGAAGGCGTCATCTACGACCTGCGGACACAGGTCTACGAGCACGTGCAGCAGATGTCGATCGCGTTCTTCACCCGGGCACAGACCGGAGCCTTGGTCAGCCGGCTGAACTCAGACGTCCTGGGCGCTCAGCGCGCCTTCACCTCGGTCCTGTCGGGGGTTATCTCCAACATCGTCGGGCTGGTTCTCACCGTCGCGGTCATGCTCACACTGTCCTGGCAAATCACACTGATGTCCTTGATCCTGTTGCCGGTCTTCATCTTTCCCGCTCGAATCGTGGGTCAGCGGCTGCAGAAGATCACTCGGGAGAGCTACGACCTCAACGCGTCGATGAACGCCACGATGACCGAACGGTTCAACGTCGCCGGGGCCATGCTCGTCGCCCTCTTCGGTCGGCCGGAGCAGGAAGCGGAATCCTTCCGAGGTCGCGCCGGACGGGTCCGCGACATCGGCATCGTCTCGGCGATGTACGGACGGATCTTCTTCGTCGCGCTGACCCTGGTTGCCTCGCTGGCTGCCGCCCTTGTCTACGGGGTCGGCGGAGTGCTCGCCGTCCAGGGCGATCTGGATGCCGGCACAGTTGTGTCCCTGGCGCTGCTGCTCTCTCGGCTGTACGGCCCGCTGACCGCACTGTCCAATATCCGGGTCGACGTGATGAGCGCTCTGGTTTCCTTCGACCGAGTCTTCGAGGTCCTCGACCTGGCGCCGGGCATCGATGAACGTCCGGATGCACGGCAGCTGCAGGCCGGATCGCGGTCGTTGGAGTTCGACGACGTGCACTTCACGTACCCCAGCGGCGAGCAGGTCTCTCTCGCGTCCTTGGAGGACATCGCAGTCCTGGACTCCAAGACCTCGACGCCGGTCCTGCACGGTGTCTCGTTCAGCGCCGCTCCGGGAGACTTGATCGCCCTGGTCGGTCAGTCCGGCGCCGGCAAGACCACGATCGCGAACCTGATTCCGAGGCTCTACGACGTGACGCACGGGGCAGTCCTGATCGGTGGGATCGACATCCGGCAAGTGACCCTGCAGTCGCTGCGCTCGAGAATCGGAATGGTCACCCAGGAGGCTCACCTCTTCCACGACACGATCCGGACCAACCTGGCCTACGCCCGCCCTGGGGCGAGCGACATGGAAATGTTGAGCGCGATCCGGGACGCGCAGTTGGAGGGCTTGCTCGACTCGCTCCCAGACGGTCTGGACACCGTGGTCGGCGATCGAGGACACCGGTTGTCCGGCGGCGAGAAGCAACGCATGGCGATCGCTCGGTTGCTGCTCAAGGAGCCCGACATCGTGATCCTCGACGAGGCAACGGCGCACCTGGACAGCGAGTCCGAGGCTGCAGTCCAGCTGGCGCTGGAATCAGCGCTGGTCGGACGCACCTCAGTGGTGATCGCCCATCGGCTGTCCACCATCCGCCGGGCCGACCAGATCCTGGTCGTGGACAACGGGCGGATTGTGGAGTCGGGCCGTCACGAGGACTTGCTGACTGCCGGCGCTCGCTATGCCGACCTCTACCGCACCCAGTTCGCCGCCCAGGAGCCCCGTTCGACCGTCGCGCTCTGATGCGCGCCGTCGGACGGCGAGCTACGCGCCCGTAGCGAAGCAGTCATCCGCGCGTGATCGGCTTCGGTTTGTCGGCGGGAGAAGATCACCAAGTGCGTGGACCGGGTGCGGTGGCAACCGGGCATCCGTGCCAGACTGTTGGGCGTGACCGTGCTCGTGGCCCGCCGCGCCATCGACCTCATGCGCCGTACCCGCGCGGCCTGTCCGGCCTCCTAACCTTCCCCGGCGTTCGCCTGCTGCGACGCCCCTGCCGCCTCAAACGATTTCGCTACTCCTCCCTGCCCCTGTCCACTTCGGGGCGTACACGCCATCCCCTCACGGAGAATTTCATGGCCCTCTGGAAGCCCGATCCGACCTTCTATGCCTCCCCCCGCGACGCGGTCAACGCACCCGCAGAGCGGCTCGCCTATGTGGCGGCCTTCGACCGATCCGAGACTCAGCCTGATGCCATCGCCGTCCTCGACGTGGATCCGGCTTCTGACACCTACGGCGGGGTCGTCGGCTGGACCGACATGCCCTACGCCGGCGACGAGCTGCATCACTTCGGATGGAATGCGTGCAGCAGCGCGCTTTGCCCCTATGCCCCGCATCCGCACGTCGAACGCCGGTACCTGATCGTCCCTGGCCTCCGGTCCTCGCGGATCTACATCATCGACGTCAAGGACGACCCGCGCAGCCCCAAGATCATCAAAGTCCTCGAGCCGAAGGAACTGGCCAAGCGCGCAGGCTACTCGCGCCCGCACACTGTCCACTGTGGACCAGATGGAATCTACGTCTCCTGCCTGGGCGGCGCGAATGGTGAGGAGGGCCCCGGCGGGATCGCGATCCTCGACCACACGTCCTTCGAAGTACTCGGACGCTGGGAACTCGACCGCGGAGATCAGTACCTGCACTACGACTTCTGGTGGCACCTGAACCATGACGTCCTGATCAGTAGCGAGTGGGGGACACCGTCGATGATCGAGGACGGGGTCAACGGGGAACTCCTGCTGGGCAAGAAGTATGGGCACCGTCTGCACTTCTGGGACCTCCGCAAGCGCAAGCTCGCCCAGACCCTAGATCTCGGTGACCAGTACCAGATGGCGCTGGAATTGCGGCCCGCCCACGATCCCACCAAGCAGTACGGATTCCTCGGTGTCGTGGTCAGCGTCGAGGACCTCTCGGCGTCTGTCTGGCTGTGGCACAAGACCGGTGCCGGCTACGAGATCAAGAAGGTCATCGAGATCCCCGCCGAAACCGCCGAAGAGGCACAGCTTCCACCAGTGATTGCTCCCTTTGGCGCCGTACCCCCCTTGGTCACCGACATCGACCTCTCCGTGGACGACCGGTTCCTCTACGTGTCGTGCTGGGGGACAGGGGAGTTGCGCCAGTACGACGTGAGCGATCCGCATAATCCAAAGCACACCGGCTCGGTGCACCTAGGAGGTGTCGTACGCCGCACCGCACATCCGTCGGCACCCGGTACTCCCCTGGCCGGCGGCCCGCAGATGGTCGAGATCAGCCGCGACGGCAAGCGGGTCTATGTCACCAACTCCCTCTACGGCTCGTGGGACGACCAGTTCTATCCGGACGGGGTCGGCTCGTGGGTGGCCAAGATCGACGTCGATCAAGAGACCGGCCAGTTGGCGCTGGACGAGACCTTCTTCCCGACCGGCGATCAGACCTTCCGGGGGCGCCGGGTGCACCAGATTCGCCTGGAAGGCGGCGACGCCTCCACAGACTCCTACTGCTATCCATGAGGAGTCGACCCATGACCATTCGCGTCGTCGGCACGGACTAGGTCGGCCGATGTCCGGAGCACTGTGGACGCTTATCGCGCTGGGTGCCTTTCACGGCCTGAACCCGGGCATGGGATGGCTGTTCGCGGTCGCGATCGGGTTCCAGGAGCGCAGCAAACGGGCCCTGCTGCGCGCACTGGGCCCGATCGCGACCGGTCACGCACTGTCCGTGGCTCTCCTGGCGCTGCTGGTCACTGTCACGCAAACGATCGTCGCTGCTCGGGTCGTGGCCATCGTCGGCGGTGTGGTGCTGGTCGGCTTCGGAATGTGGAGGCTGCTGTCGAAGCGGCATTTCAAGTGGGTGGGGATGCGCCTGAATGCATGGCAGCTGACTAGTTGGTCGTTCCTGATGAGCTCGATACACGGTGCCGGCCTCATGCTCCTGCCTGTTCTGGTGGCCGCTGATGTGTCTGACAATCCGCATGCCGGCCATGGGGGCACGGGCCTGGCATCCGTCAGCGGGCCGGTGGACGGAGTGCTGGGTGCGGTTGTCCGCGGCCTGGTGGTCACCGGCTTTCACACCGCTGCCATGGTCGTGGCCGCCGGGGTGATCGCCCTGCTGATCTATCAGGTGATCGGACTCGCCATCCTGCGCAGTGTCTGGGTCAATCTGGACAAGATCTGGGCGGTAGCGCTCGTGGGTTCCGGCGCGGCCACTATCGCCTTCGCCTGACCCCTGAGGGATGGGGGCGGGGTTTCGCTCAGCGTCAGTCGGCGATTAGGGCGGCGACTTCGTCGGCGCAGCCCCAGGACATGGTCACTCCGGCGCCGCCGTGCCCGTAACAGGCCACCACCGGCCGGCCCAAGGGATCGAGTGCGCCGCAGCGTTCGAACGGCCCTCGCTGCGTTAGGAGTCGGCTTAGCAACCGAACGAACCTGGGTGTGTTCGTGATCTTGTGATGCGCCGTGGTGGTTACGACTGGTGGGCGTCTCGCCAAGCTTCCCAGATGTCGGGGCGGAGCCGGCCGCGGTCGGGGAACGGTGATGCCGGTGCTGCGTGCCCATGCGCGTACCTCGGCAGTTGACGGTGATGCGACGTCCGGCGCGGTCGACGTTTCGGTGGCCTGGACCGGGATACCCAGGCGGGTGACGACCGCGGCCTCGGTCTCTGCCCAGGCGTGCGCGGCGGCGAGGTAACGGTATGTCCATTCCTCGGGCGAGTTGGCGGGACTCGGCGAAGACGATGGGCACGTTGGCCACCGGACTTGTAGTTCGGCGAGCCCGTCGGCGACCACGGCGGGACGGACCCAGGCGAGTTTGAAGACCTACGAGTACCGGTCCTCGATGACGACGCCTGCGCGTGGCAGGGCAGCGAGGTCGCCGAGCGCGTAGCGCATCTTGCCGTTGATCAGACTGGACACGAGATCGGCGAGGGACTTGCGCTCAACAACAGCGACGAGCCGAGCGTCGATAGTGATGCCGTAGTCGCCGCACCGCAGCGCCCGATTGACGGTGGTGACCTGTTGCATGGCGAAGCGGTAAGCGTACTGCTCGCGGGTGTCGACGAGGATCTCCAACTCGGCGATGCCGGCGGCGCGGGCGGTCGGGGTGCTGACGGTCGGGCGGGCTTGCCTGCGGGTGCGCGGGGACTGCCAGAACACCGCGTCGCGGCCGCGGGCGGTAGTGCACACCAGTTGGGAGCGGTTCTCCCGGCCGCGGTCGAGGATCAGGTCGATCGCGGCGCCGCGCCGTACGCAGGATCGGATCGGTGCTCGCTCGACGATCTCCGGCTGTGCCGGCCAGTCGTCGAGGTCGACCGGGTAGCAATACAGCGCCCCGGCGCGAGGCCAGGTGCCGGAGGTGCGGAACACCATCCCGCCGTTCAGCGGTAGCCGCAGCAGGTAGCCCAGCCTCGAGTCCGGGTCCGGATTGAGCGCGACGAGCAGCTCGTCCATCTCAGCGTTTCGCCGACGTCGCCGTCGTCGTGCGTCCTGCGGCGCGCGCGACGGCCCGGTAGATGGTGGAGCGGGTGACCGGGAACAGTTCCTCGAGCTCGCCGAGTGTGTGCGCGCCAGCGTGATACAGCTCGACCAGGTGAGCTTCCTGCCTCGGACTGAGCTTGGGCTGCTTGCCGCGCAGCCGGCCCTTGGCGCGGGCGACTGCCATCCCCTCCCGGGTCCGGGAACGAGCAAGGTCAGCTTCAAATTCCGCGATCATCGACAGCGTCGTGAACAGCAGCCGGCCGATCGGGTCGTTCGGGTCATGCAGCGATCCACCGATGTTCAGTCGGACGCCGCCGGCGGTGAGTTCGTCGACGATGTCGCGTGCGTCCGGGACGGAGCGGGCAAGTCGGTCGAGCTTGGTCACCACGAGCGTGTCACCGGTCCGGCACGCCGCGAGTGCTTCGCGCAGCCCGGGTCGGGCTCTATTGGTGCCCGTCAATCCATGGTCGACGTAGATCCTTCTCGGGTCGACGCCGAGCGCGGTCAACGCGTCGCGCTGCGCGGTCAAGTCTTGATCAACTGTCGAAACCCTGGCGTAGCCGACCTTGAGTTCAATCACTCAGACAGTATGCCGGTTAGCCCCCCTTCACCGGTAAAGTTCACCGAACCAGGCTTACGGGACGCCGTGGCGCGTGTTCCGCTCGGATCTCCGCGCCGCGGCGGCGTGCCGTGGGAGGTTCCCCGAGTGGGTTCCTCCTCGTGTTGGGTGCGGGTGCCGGACCGGGCTGACGTTGGCGGGACGTGGGGCGGTTCAGTT
>JALZIL010000103.1 GCA_030860305.1 Actinomycetota bacterium | reverse complement strand
CCGGGAATGTGCCCGGGCCGCTGCGCGCCCTCCTGCGGCAGATGGGCGGGGGCCACCAGACGACCGGCGAACTCGTCAGGGGACCGTACGTCGACGAGGTTGCGTTCACCGATCACCGAGACAACCTCGTCGCGGAACGCGCGGATCGAATTGTCCGGCTCCTGAGCGGTGTACGACGTCGCTTCCCGAGAGACTTCGGCGTCGGACAGTTCGCGGGAGTCCAGCTCCCATTTCTTGCGGCCACCGTCGAGCAGCACGACCTTCTCGTGTCCGTACAGCTTGAAGTACCAGTAGGCGTAGGCGGCGAACCAGTTGTTGTTGCCGCCGTACAGCACGACGGTGTCGTCATTGCTGATCCCCTTGGCCGACAACAGCCTCTCGAACTGTTCCCGGTTGACGAAGTCGCGGCGTACCGGATCCTGCAAGTCGGACTTCCAGTCCAACTTCACGGCCCCGGCGATATGCCCTTTGTCGTATGCGCTGGTGTCCTCGTCGACCTCGACGAAGACCACACCGTCGTCGTTCAGATGTTGTTCGGCCCAGTCGGCGGAGACCAGGACGTCGTTGCGGCTCATAGCGGTCAAACTCCTTGGGTGGCGCGTACGGCGGACGTACGCGTTGACGGTTGATGAGGTGTGGTGCGGTGCAGCGCTCGCTGTCCGAGCAGGTACATCTCGCAGCCCAGACAGAAACCGGTGGTCGCGTTGAGCAGGGCAGCCGCCAGTGCGAATCCGGCGGCAACGGCGCCGAGGATCGGAGCGCCGGCGAGATACCCGACACTGGCCACGGCGGCGAAGCCGAAGCCGATCAGCTGGGCGAACCGCAACGGTGGCTGCGGTTCCCGACGTAGCACCGGCCCGAGGCGGGGCGCGAGCAACGTACGGAAGGCGATGCCGTACGGCGAGAAAGCCAGACCGACAAAGGCGCCGATCGCGAAAACGGCGGTCTGGAACAGCAGGATGGCGCCGCTGGACAACAGCAGGCCGGTAGCAAGCACTACCGAGGTGACCCACGCACTGAAGCGCGGCCCTCGTACATCCACCTGTGCGGTGTTCGGGATCTGGGGGCTTGGCACGAAACTCTCCTACGGCCGGGCGGGAACGTCGTCGGCGCGGCCACTGAGGATCGGAACTCCGCTGGAGTCCTCGAAGAGGTCAGTGACCCTCTAGGAGGCCAGACACAGGCAGCTACCGAGGCGGCACAGGTCAACTGTGCGGCGCGAGGTGAGCAGCAAACCCATGTCCCGAACGTACCAGCGCGGCATCATGTGCGAGCCGCCAGTTCTGCGAGGGCTTGGCGAAGTTCGGCTTCGCGAGGCATCCCGGAGAGACGGTGGACCGCGCGACCCTGCTTGTCGGCGATGATCACGGTCGGGGTACGGCGGATGTCCAGGGCCCGAACTGCCTCGAGATGCTCGGCGACGTCGAGCTCGACATGGTCGATCTCCGGATGATCTCGCAGCACCCGCTCGACCAGGAGGCGCGCCTGCGGGCAAACCGCGCAGAACTCCCCGGAGAACTGGACGACGGTGACTCTGTCGGCCGGCAGGACGTTATCGAGCCCGGCGAACGAGAGCTCGGCGACGTCGGCCAGGCGCCCTTCCTGGCGGTTTGCTGGCAAACCGCCGAGGGTGCGGGGCTTCGCTCGTACGGCAGTGCGGATCCGGCCGTCGAAGCGGCGACGCAGCAGCGCCACGGCCCCGACCACGAGGAGCACCATGGCCAGCCCGACCACACCGAGCGTCCCCACACCGTTCACCTTCGCGCCAACACCGCCGCGGTCATCACCTATTCGGGCGGTCAGGCGGGCTCTTCCAACACGATGTCGCTGCCCTCGGCGACGACTCGTATCCCGTCGTCGACCACCTCGATCCCGGTGAAGACCAGACCGAAGGGCAGTTCGGGTACGGGCAGGCGAAGGTTGAGCGAAGCGAGCACCTCGGCGCTGACCTCGTCCGACAATTGGGCGCCGAAGCCGTCGACGTTACCGGCCGTCAGGACGACCTCATTGCCCTGCAGCGAGAGCTCACCCGTGGCAGCCACGTCGAAGTCCTGGCCGAACACGGACACGGTGGTCTCCACCCGAAGGCCCGAGCCGTCCCGGACGACCGTGGCACCGCCCAGTTGCTCGCCGATGTAGGAGAACGGAAAGGTCACCGTGCCGACCACCTTGTCGACCGGCACCGATACGACCGAGTCCGAGAT
>JALZIL010000084.1 GCA_030860305.1 Actinomycetota bacterium | reverse complement strand
CTGGAGAAGCAGGGGCTGATCAGCGGGTACGTCGCCCATGTCCGTGCCGACCTGGTCGGGCTACCACTGACCGCGTTCGTGTCAATCACCCCGACCGATCACGCGGCTCCTGACGACGCCCCGGAGCGGCTGGCCCACCTAGACGCGATCGAGGCGTGTCATTCGGTCGCGGGGGAGGAGAGCTACATCCTCAAGGTACGAGTGGCCAGTCCGGAGAAGTTGGAACTGCTGCTGCAGGAGATCCGGGCCGCGGCCGGTGTGTCCACCCGTACGACGGTCGTGCTGTCCACGCCGTACGAACACCGCCCGCTGCCCCTGTGAGCGAGCATCGCAGCGAGGAACGAGCGAGGAGCGCAGCGAACACAGCGCCCGAAGGGCGCGTGCGCGCGGAGCGCGTCATGACACAGAGCGAGCATCGCAGCGAGGAACGAGCGGAGGAGCGCAGCGAACAGCCGGCCGGAGGCCGGAATTACACAGTGCCGGTTGCAACCGTTGTCGGTGAGGAAATCTCGGGGCCGCAGGTTTCTGCCGAGCGGGTCGTCTTCAGCTTTCCTGACCCGGATCGGGTGTTGTCCGGTGTACGGCTGGCACCGGCGTTGTCCACCTCGACACCACTGGATTTCCGACGCACTCGGACCGGCTGGGCGCTGAACTTCCTCCGGCCACCGGTGCGGCGGATGGAGTACAGGCTCACCCTCGCCGATGCCGACGGCAGCTGCGAGGACTTCGTGGATCCGACCAATCCGCTGACCGCGCCCGGTGCCTTCGGGGACAAGTCGGTGATTCTGTTTCCCGGGTACGTCGAGCCGTCCTGGCTCAGCGCACCGGCCCGAGCCGGAAACTACACGAGTCTCAGCGTGCCGACCCGAGGGCTCGGGGGATCGGTCGAAGCGCTGCTGTGGTCGCCGGAGGGTTCGTCGCCGGAGAAGCCGATGCCCCTGCTGGTCACCCATGACGGCCCGGAGTACGAGCGGATGGCCGGCCTGACCCGATTCGCCGGCGCGCTGATCGCGGCAGGAAAGGTGCCTGCCTTCCGGGTCGCCCTGGTTGCGCCGGGGGCACGCAACGAGTGGTACTCGGCGAAGAACGCCTACGCTCGTGCGCTGGTCGACGGTGTCCTGCCAGCGATTGCAGACCTCGTGGCTGTGGACGGCCCCGTGGTCGGCATGGGCTCGAGCCTGGGCGCACTGGCAATGCTGCACGCACATCGCCTGTACCCCAATGCCTTTGGTGGCCTGTTTCTGCAGTCCGGTTCGTTCTTCGACAGTCGACTCGACCCTCAGGAAAGCGACTTTGCCCGGTTCATCCGACTGACCCGGTTCGTGCTGGCCACCCGGCGCCCGGCGGCCGACCCACATCCGATCCCGGTGGTGCTGACCTGCGGCGCGGCCGAGGAGAATCTCGGCAACAACCGGCAGATCACCGGGGCTCTGCTGGCCCAGGGGTATCCGGCTCGGATGGTCGAGGTCGCCGATGCGCACAATTTCATCGCCTGGCGGGATGCTCTCGATCCGGCGCTCACCGATCTGCTCACAACCGCATGGTCACCCGGATGACCCGGCGAGTCGAAGTGCAGGTGCCGGCTCCGCCGCTGGGCGGCTCGGGCACGTTGGTGATGCACGGTCACTACGGCAGACCATTCCTGATCTTCGCCTCTGAGCAGGGCCGTGCGGTCGACTTCGAGAACAATGGCATGGTCGAGTCGGTACGCGACCTGCTGGACGGTGGACGGGCGAAGTTGTTCTGTGTGGACGCCCATGACGCAAGCACCTGGTCCAACGACGACATACCGCTCGAGGAGCGCGCCCGCCGACATCAGGACTTCGAAGCCTGGATCGTGCACGAGGTCGTGCCACTGATCGACTCCGATTGTGGTGGGCGACAAGAGATAGCCACGGTCGGCGCTTCGATGGGCGCCTTTCACGCAGTCCTCTTCGCCCTCCGTAGAGCTGATCTGTTCCCGCTGGCAATCGGGCTGTCCGGCAACTACGACCCGTCGACGTGGAACGGTTGGGGCGAACGGGGGAGCGCCGCGTACTTCCACAACCCCACCGATTTCGTTCCACACCTCGACGGTGAGCACCTGGCCTGGCTGCGGTCGCGGCTGACCGTAGCGCTGGTCGCGGGCCAAGGCCAGTGGGAGGACACCACCGGCTCGTTGCGCTCGACACGGCACATGGCAGGTCTGTTGCAGAGCAAGGGTATTCGCTGTGAGCTAGACGAATGGGGGCATGACGTCCCGCACGACTGGCCATCCTGGCGGCGCCAGTTCGCTCACCACCTGCCGCGCTTCTGTTAGACCTCGCCGCACCGGGGCCCGCTGAGCGAGGACGCATCGACCGAGGGGGCCGCACCTGGCAAGGTGACCGCACACGTTGCCGCGTCGCCGGACGAAGGAGGAGTGTTGGCCAGCCAGCCCGACACCTTGCACCTGATCGGTCTGCTGCTCGGTGCCGAGGAGGACTGGCCGCGCGCCTTCGAAGAGCTACTCGGTCGTCTCGGCCCGATCCAGGCCGCCGACGGGACCAAGCACGAGGTCAGCTCCCAGCGGCTGACCATCGAGCCGTTCGACCTCCGCCAAGAGGTGCGCCACGACCTGGTGATCGACCGGCTCGCCTACTGGTACTACCACCCGCGTGAATGGCTGAAGAAGGCCGCGCTGGTCAACGGGACGTATCTGCTGAACAGCCCGTTCACCTTCCAGTCCATGGAGAAGCATTCGGCCTACTGCGCGATGCTCCGGCTCGGCCTGAAGGTTCCGGAGACCGTGCTGGTGCCGTACAAGCACCCGGTCGACAACGCCCGCTGGGCCTACACCGCGGCGAAGTACAACCGGCCCTTCGACCTCGACGCGATCGCTGAGAAGCTGGGCTACCCCTTGTTCATGAAGCCCTTCGACGGCGGCGGCTGGCGCGGTGTGTCGAAGGTGCGCAACCGGGACGAACTACACCTGGCCTACGACGAGTCCGGCGAGATGCTGATGCACCTGCAGGAGTCCATCGAGGGGTACGACGTGTTCGCCCGGTCGCTGACCATTGGCGCCGAGACGATGGTGATGCACTTCCGGCCGGAGTTGCCGATGCACGACCGGTACGCCGTCGATCACGACTTTCTGACGGCTGAGACCGGATCCGAGGTGCTGGCCATCTCCCGACTGATCAACGCCTTCTTCCGGTGGGAGTTCAATTCGTGCGAGGTCCTGGTACGCGGCACCGAGGTCCACCCGATCGACTACGCCAACGCCTGCCCGGACATCGCGATCACCTCCCTGCACTACTACTTCCCCTGGGCGATCTCTGCCCTGCTGAAGTGGTCGCTCTTTTGCACTCTCACCGGTCGCCGACCGCAGCTGGATCTGGAGACCGCGAAGTACTTCGAGATCGCCGACTCGCAGCGGTCGTACGCCGAGAAGCTGACCGCGTACGCGGCGCTGTCGGAGGCCTACTTCCAGACCGAGCGCTACCGGGACTTCTGCGCCACCGTGCTGCCCGACCTCGACGAGGTCGTTCGCGACTGGGTCACCTCGCCGCAGTTCGACGGACTACTCGTCGACACCGTACGAGCGACGTACCCGCAGGTCGAACACGACCGCTTCCTAGCCCATTTCCGCGGACTGATCGGACTGTGGGAGACCGACAACGTGGTTGCGCCATAGCCGAAGCACGCGATCTGGTTCCCTTCGGCGAGGCAGTGCGCACGTGGTTCGGCATCTCCCTGCAGACCTTCGGCGGACCGGCCGGCCAGATCGCGGTGATGCAGCGCGCCCTGGTCGACGAGAAGCGTTGGATCGGTCAACAACGATTCCTGCACGCATTGAACTACTGCATGCTCCTGCCCGGCCCAGAAGCACAGCAGCTAGCTGTCTACACCGGTTGGCTGCTGAACGGCACCCGTGGCGGGATAGTCGCCGGCGGTCTCTTCGTGCTGCCCGGAATGCTTGCGCTGCTACTTCTTTCAGCGGTCTACGTGGCCTTCGGTACGACCACCGCGGTCATCGCCCTGTTCGCAGGTCTGGCCCCCGCGGTGCTCGCCATCGTCGCCCAGGCGGTGATCCGGGTCGGCAGGCGAGCCCTCGCCCACCCTGCCCTGGTGCTGCTCGCCGTCGCAGCCTTCCTATCCTTGGCCGTCTTCGGGGTGGCGTTTCCGATCGTGATCGGCGCCGCTGCACTCGTCGGCTGGGGACTCGGCCGGGTTGCTCCAAACACCGTGAGCAAGAGCTCGGGTCATGAGGGCGCGATGGACGGTTCGGCTCCGCTGATCCCGGATGACGCGCTGCACACCGAACGCCCGTCCGGCAGGCGGACGGTACGGGTGCTCCTGATCGGGCTGGTTCTCTGGCTCGCGCCGGTGGCTGTGGTGGCAGTGCTCACCGGGACCAACAGTGTCCTGACCGAACAAGGATTATTCTTCTCCGGAACTGCGCTGGTGACCTTCGGCGGCGCCTACGCTGTCCTGGCCTTTGTCGCAGTCCAGGCCGTGCAGACCTATGCCTGGCTGGCCCCCGGAGAGATGGTCCGCGGCCTGGCCCTGGCCGAAACCACGCCGGGGCCGTTGATCATGGTCGTGCAGTTCGTCGCCTTCCTCGGTGCCTACCGCGACGCCGGTGACCTGGACCCGTGGGTAGCCGCTGTGTTGGCTTCCCTGCTCGTGACCTGGGTGACCTTCCTGCCGAGTTTCCTGTTCATCTTCCTCGGCGCTCCCTACGTGGAGCGGTTGCGCGGCAACCGGGCCCTGTCGGCTGCGTTGACCGGAATCACCGCCGCAGTTGTCGGGGTGATCGCCAATCTGGCGGTCTACTTCGCCGTGCAGACCATCTTCGGCCAGACCAACGACATCGCGTGGGGACCGGCGAGCTTCGAGGTACCCGCGCTGAGCAGTGTGCGTCCGCTCGCCCTGGTCATCACCCTGCTCGCGGCCGTGATGATCTTCCGGCTGCGCTGGTCGGTGCTTCGGACGCTTGGCGTCTGCGCCGTGGTCGGACTCGTCGCCGGCCTGGCTGGGCTCCCGTTGACCTGAGTGCGCGAGTCTGCATTGACAGGCTTTCGTACGTGTGTTCGAATAGCTGGCGTGCGCTGGGGGCAGCAGGGAATCGACGTCGACGATGCCGACGCACTTCCGGGGCTCGGCCGGATCTCCGGGCTGCTGCGCACAGTGACGACGCCGGACTTCGCCGGAGTCCGGTTCCACGAAGTTGCCGCCAAGAGCGCGCTGAACCGGGTCCCGGCGCCGTCGGCGATGCCGTTCGAGTGGACGATCAATCCGTATCGCGGCTGCACGCATGCGTGCGTGTACTGCTACGCCCGGGGATCGCACAGCTGGCTGGAACTCGACACGGGCCGTGGCTTCGACACCGAGATCGTGGTGAAGGTCAACGTCGCCGGCGTGCTCGAGCGCGAACTCGCCCGGCCGTCCTGGGCCCACGATCCGGTCGCTCTGGGTACCAACACCGATCCGTACCAGCGAGCCGAGGGTCGTTATCGCCTGATGCCCGGGATCATCGCCGCACTCGCGGGGTCGGGCACACCGCTGTCGATCCTGACCAAGGGAACCCTGCTGCGCCGAGATCTGCCGCTGCTGCGGGCGGCAGCCCGAGAGGTGCCCGTCGGCCTGGCCATCTCCATAGCGATCGTGGACGAGGATCTTCAGCCGACCCTCGAGCCGGGTACTCCATCGGTCCGGGCACGGCTGGACCTGGTCCACGCCCTGACCGAGGCGGGATTACCGTGCGGCGTCTTCGTGGCACCGGTCCTGCCCTACCTCACCGACACCGATGAGCACCTCGACAGACTGCTCGGACAGATCGCCGCGGCAGGTGCGACCGGATGCACGGTCCTACCGTTGCATCTGCGACCCGGCGCCCGCGAGTGGTTCTTCGGTTGGCTGCATCGAGAACGGCCGGCTCTGGTCCCGGCCTACCAGCAGATCTTCGGTCAGGGATCCTATGTGGGCGCAAGTTACCGGCGCAGTCTTGCCCGACGGGTGGAGCCGATCCTGGATCGGTACGGGTTGAGCCGGCGCAGTGGCGCCGCGCAACGCATGACCACGGCGCGCGGAATACCCGGGGACGACGAGGCCGATTTCCCGGA
>JALZIL010000055.1 GCA_030860305.1 Actinomycetota bacterium | reverse complement strand
CACGCCATCGCCTCGACCGGCGCGACCGCGAAACCTTCGTGACGCGACGGGAACACGTACACATCAGCCGCATCGAGATACGGCCGCAGCCGGGACCGGTCATTCACGTAGGAGTCGAGCCAGTGGATGCCCCGCAAGACCGGATCGCTCAGCAGTTCCCGTAGCTGTTCGGAATCGCCGCCGGATCCGACCAGCAGAAGATGCAGATCGTCGTCGGGACGCTCGGTGCAGATCTTCGCCCATGCCTGGACCAGGATGTCCAAACCCTTGCGCCACAGTTCAACTCGTCCATGCCAGACCGCAACCTTGGCGTCTCCGTGCAGTCCAAGCAAAGCCCTTGCCTCAGCGCGATCCCCGAGCGGCCACCGAGTCAGGTCCAGCGGATTGAAGATCGCGACGACCCGCCTCATGGGAATCCGGTAGCTGTGCTGAATGCGCCTGCTCTCTGCCTGCGAGGCGACGATCAGTCCGGCTGCGGCATTGATCGAGTGGCGCCGCACGATCCGCTCGAGCATCGTCCGCTGCCGGTCACCACCCTGGAACGTTGCGAACACCGGCACCCCGAGAAATCGGCCCATCACAACGGATACGTCGAAGCGGGCCTCCTCGTACTCCTGGCACAGGATGGCCGTACACCGCTCCCGCCGCAGGACGCTCGACAGCGTCCGGACCGGGGTGGACAGGTACGGTGCCACGTGGCGCAGGCCGGCTGCGGCAAGCGCGCGAGCACCGACCAACCCGGTCGTTGCCGTTGTGCGGTTCCAGGCGTACGGGTCGGGCAGACGCCGACGCACCCGCCGGTAGGACCGGGTCGGGGGAAGCAGCCAGATTGGCACCCCACTGGGCCGGTGGATCCGGCGTACCGGCTCGTGCACCGTGGCCGTCATGCAGACGAGCACGCTGTCGATCCCCGCTGTGCCCAGCGCATCGACGTAGCCGAAAAGCCAACCCCCGGTCATCTCCTCGACGAAGTCGTCGACGGTCAGGCCGATCGGGTCGAGGAAGTCCTCGATCAGGTCACCCCAGGGCAGGATCGCCACCCGGCCGGCGGCCGGAAACCGGTCAGATCGCCCGGCCACCGCCGGCCCCCATTGTCTGCTCCAGGACCGGAGGCTTCCGATCGACTGAAGCCTGCGTACGCGGGGCAGCCGGCGTTCGCCAGACCGCGGCGGTCTCGGTCCCGGGCCAGTGCGGACGATGCACGGCGTAGCCAAGCCAGCTGACCGGCGAGAGAATCGACAGCAGCCCCCGACGTACCCGACTGGGCAAACGGGAGAACGCCAGATCGTGGTTGAGCACGGTGACCGGATTGATGAACGTCGCCCAGCGCAGTGCAGCACTGCCGACGAGACGATCGAGTTCGGACAGCGCATATCCGCGCCGGACGTGGCCCCACTCGGCCATCACGTCCTCGTCAGTCGGGCAGATCGGCGCCGCAACCGCGTAGTACGGAAAACGCCAGTGCTCGTTCGGTGCGGTCACCAGGATCACCCCGCCTGGTACGAGCACCCGAATCGCCTCCCGCACGGCAGCGGCGTCATCGGGGATGTGCTCGAGGACGTCGAAGAACGTGACAGCGTCAAACACCCCGTCTGCGAACGGCAGCCGAGTGGCGTCCGCGCAGAGGAACTGCGCCCGCTCGGTGCTCGCGGCCATCGCCCCGTGCCCGGGTTCGAGATCAGCGGTGACGACGTGTGCCTCTGGATACAGCAGGGCGCTCACCCCGCTCGTGCCGCCGCCGACCTCCAGAATCCGGTGCAGCGGGCCGTACGGCGCCACCCGGTGGATGGCCCGCATCTTGTCCCGGAAGTAGAAACCTTCGGTGTAGGGATGCGGGAAGGGGTTGCCGGACAGGAACTTCCGGCGTGGGGCAAGCGATCCTGCCCTGATCATGGAGGGCAAGGCCAGCGTTCCACTGACCAGACCGCCGAGGAAGCCTCTGATCTCGGCGGTGACCGTGTCGTCGGAGACGAAGGCGGCCTGGGCCAGGCGGCCGAGATAGAACCGGGGCAGTCCGACGTAGGCGCGGCGCACGTTTCCGGGATCCTGACACCGCACGTGTTGGGCAAACAGCGCGACGACGTGCCCACGGAGGTAGGCCTGCGCCTGCCGCCGCACCTCATGGCGGTCGGCTCGATGGTGATGCACGGCCACGGCGGCCGGCTCGTAGCGGCAGTGCCAGCCCTGGGCCAGCAGTCGGTACCAGAATTCGGAGTCCTCGCTGCACCCCGCCGCTCCGGCGCCGAGCCGCTCGTCGAAGCCGCCGACCAGGTCGAAGGCCTGACGACGAACAGCCATGGAGGCACCCGCGCCGATCCGCCACACCGGTACGCCGTATCGCCGCATCCCGCGATAGAACGCCGAGTCGAAGAGCTGGCGGCGGTAGCCCTGCCCGAAGCCGCCGAGGTGATTCTCGAACAGCAGTTGTCCCTCTGTGTCCAGCGCCGCCGGAAGGACCAGACCGGTGACGGCCATCACCTCTGGGGCATCGAAGCCGGCTAGCAGCCCGGCCAGCCAGTTCGGCCGCACCTCCGCGTCGTCGTCGGTGAACGCGACGACCTCACCACTGGTCTCCCGCAGTCCGCGATTTCTGGCCACACTGAGTCCCGGACGCGGTTCGTGGACGTACCCGACTTCTGGATAGGAGTCCACCACCTCCCGGGTGGCCGAGGAGGCCGACGCGTTGTCCACCACCAGCACCTGGTCGGGTGCCGGTCGCAGCGCCTTTACGGCGGCAAGTGCTCGGCGCAACTGTTCTGGGCGGTCCCGGGTGCAGACGATCACGGACACTCGCAGTGCGCTGTGACCCGGCCGGAACCCGGCTGGTTCGGCCAGTCCCTGCAGCGGACTCACGAGTCGGGTCAACGTGCTCGCGACCGGTGCCGGCGAAGGCTCTCGGGACGACCTGCGCTCGGGCAGTGCCGGGTCGAACCCGGTGCCGAACAGGCGTTGTCCCACCGCCGGGGCGATGGCTTGGGCGAGCAGCTGCCGAAATCGCGGCTTGGAGACCGGCCAACCCTGCGCGGTCAAGTGAACCTCTCCCAGTGGGAGATCGTGCCGCCAGAGCACCAGTCGCACCCCTTGGCCTGGCTTGACCTGACCGGTCACGGCTTCGTAATGCCGATCGGCGGAATCGACCGCCAGATCGAGATGGATGAGCGCGATGGGCGTCCTCATGCCTGGGCCCGACTGGCTACCTGCGCCCGGATCGCCGCGCTTCGGCGGCGAGAACGCCCATAGCTGCCGGTCAGGCCGACGACGCCGCCGGCGAGCTGGGCGACCGCAAGCTCAGGGGACAGTGGGCCTCGGCGGAGCACGCTGCGTACAACCTCCTTGACGTGGATCCGGAACCACCAAGCCACGAGCCAGACCAGCTTGATGTTCCCGACCGGATCGGCCCGAAACGTCTTGACGACATAGGCCATGAATCCGGTCCCCCAGGTCCACAGCTGCCGGCGAAGTTGGCTGTGCTCGCGTCGGTGCTTGTGGAACACGGCGTACTGCGGTTCGTAGACCAGCGGGTAACCCGACCGCACCACCCGGTAGAACATGTCCAGGTCGCCGCCTCCGGGGAGTGGGCGGCCGGTGTCCAGAGCCTCGTCGAAGCCGCCCAGCTTCTGAAGAAGGTCGCGCCGGTAGGACATGTTGCAGCCGGCACCGAAGATGCCGGCACCAAGGGGATAGAGCCGGTTGCCCGGTAGCGACTGGCCGACGTATCGCAGTGTGTCGAAGCCACGGCGAAAGCCGCCGTAGAGCTCGAAGGTGATCTGCGCCCGGGTGGCCAGCTCGAACGGAAGGACGAGCCCGGTCACGCAGCCTGCGTCGGGGTGCTCCCCCCAGGCCAGCCGGAGCCCCGTCAACCAGCCGCGGTCGACTTCCACGTCGTCGTCCAGAAAGGCCAGCACCTCACCGGTGGCCTCGGCCACGGCGCGATTGCGAGCGAAGTCCAAGCCGGTGCAATCCTCCCGCACGTAGCGGACATCGGGCAGCGTTGAGACAAAGGTTCTGGTGGAGTCCTCCGATGGAGCATTGTCGACGACGAGCACCTCGAATGCCGCCTCCTCGCGTAAGGGCAGCAGGCTGGCCATCAGTTGCTCGAGTCCGGCTGTTCGATCGTGTGTGCACACGGCCACGGTCAGGCTGATCCGACCTGGCCTGCCCCGACCACCGAGGGACTCCAGCACGTTCTCCTGCACCAGCTTGGTGGCGCAGGCGGCGCCGATCAGCGCATCAAGGTCGCGGGCCGAGACCGTGCTTCCGCGCGGAAGTTCGGTGAGGACGAACCCCACGAGCACCTCACCCCGCCGCACGACAACACCCAACCCCGTGTCTCCATCACGCAGTGTCAGCGTAGGGATCGGATCGTGCAGATCGAGGTTTACGTAGAGGTATGACATCGTCCGCCTTTTCGCGTAGAGTAGTTGACGAGATGGTATCTCCCACATTCCGCGATGGAAAGGTTACGGTGCGTGAACGGGGACGTGAACGGAGATACGAGATGGATCGAAAATCCAGCTATCCGGACCAGGCGCTTC
>JALZIL010000058.1 GCA_030860305.1 Actinomycetota bacterium | reverse complement strand
GGCCGGGGTGTAGGGAGCCGAAGGCTCCTCGGATTGAGTGTGGTCCGCCGGGTGCCTTCGAACAGGTCCCGCCGCTGTGGCCGGGGTGTGGTCGCCCCACTTCCCACTCGCCGGGGCTCGGTAGCCTTGACGCGTGGATGATCGTGGGCTGCTGAACACCCTGAGCGAGCGAGTCGTGGTCAGCGACGGGGCGATGGGCACCATGCTGCAGGGCTGCGATCTCAGCATGCAGGACTTCCAGGATCTCGAGGGCTGCAACGAGATTCTCAACGTCACCCGGCCCGACGTCGTACGCGAGATCCACGATGCCTCCTTCGACGCCGGCGCGGACACCGTCGAGACGAACACCTTCGGCGCCAACTGGGCCAATCTCGCCGAGTACGACATCGCCGACCGGATCGAGGAGCTAGCCCGCGCGGGGACCCAGATTGCGCGTGCCTCGGCCGACTCGTGGTCGACACCGCAGCGGCCCCGTTGGGTGCTGGGTTCGGTGGGCCCCGGTACGAAGTTGCCCACCCTCGGACACACGACCTTCAGCCATCTTCGCGAGGCATACCGGCAGCAGGCCCGCGGAATGCTCGACGGCGGCGTCGACGCCATCATCGTCGAGACCGTCCAGGATCTCCTCCAGGCGAAGTCGGCCATCATCGGCTCTCAGCGGGCGATGGCCGAGGCGGGGCGAACCGTTCCGATCATCACCCACGTCACCGTCGAGACCACCGGCACGATGCTGCTGGGTTCGGAGATCGGTGCCGCGCTGACCGCGCTCGAACCGCTGGGTATCGACCTGATCGGCCTGAACTGCGCCACCGGCCCGGCCGAGATGAGTGAGCACCTGCGGCACCTGTCCCGGCACGCGAAGATCGACATCTCGTGCATGCCCAATGCCGGACTGCCTCGACTGGGACCGCATGGAGCGGTGTATCCGCTGACCGAGGACGACCTGGCCGCCGCCCTGTCCGGCTTCGTGACCGAGTTTGGCACCCGCCTGATCGGTGGCTGCTGCGGCACGACGCCGGCTCATATCCGTGCGGTGGTCGCCGCTGTGCAGGACCTGACACCGGCGCTACGCCGTCCGCGCAGTGAGCCGAGCCTGTCCTCGCTCTATGCCGCCGTCCCGTTCGAGCAGGACGCCAGCGTCCTGGTGATCGGTGAACGGACCAACGCCAACGGGTCCCGGGCCTTCCGCGACGCGATGCTCGAGGAGCGCTACGACGACTGCATCGAGATCGCCCGCGGTCAGATTCGCGACGGGGCGCACCTTCTCGACCTGTGCATCGACTACGTGGGGCGCGACGGCGCGGAGGACATGCGGCGACTGGCCGGCCGGCTGGCCACCGCCTCGACGCTGCCGATCGTCCTGGACTCGACCGAGTCGGCAGTCATCGAGGCCGGCCTGGAGATGCTGGGCGGTCGCTGCGTCGTCAACTCGGTCAACTTCGAGGACGGTGAAGGACCCGGCTCCCGGTTTGCCAAGGTGATGCCGATCATCAAGGAGCACGGGGCGGCCGTCGTCGTGATGTGCATCGACGAGGACGGCCAGGCCCGTACGGCCGACTGGAAGGTGCGCGTCGCGGCACGGACGATCGACACGCTGGTCGCGGACTGGGGGATGAAGGTCAGCGACATCATGGTCGACGCCCTCACCTTCCCGATCGCGACCGGCCAGGAGGAGACCCGCCGGGACGGGATCGAGACGATCGAGGCGATCAAGGAACTCAAGCGTCGCTACCCGGAAGTCCAGACGACCCTCGGGGTCTCCAACGTCTCCTTCGGCTTGAACCCGGCCGCGCGGCAGGTGCTGAACTCGGTGTTCCTGAACGAGGCCCAGAACGCCGGGTTGGACTCGGCGATCGTGCACGCCTCGAAGATCCTGCCGATGAACAAGATCCCGGAGGAGCAGCGCAACGTCGCCCTCGACCTGGTCTACGACCGGCGCCGCGAGGGATACGACCCGCTGGCCCGCTATCTGGACCTGTTCGAGGGCGTCGACATGGCCGCCGCCCGGCAGACCCGCGCCGAGGAGCTGGCCGGCCTCCCGCTGGGTGAGCGGCTGCAACGCCGGATAGTCGACGGTGAGCGCAACGGACTCGAGGCCGACCTGGACGAGGCCCTGACCACTAAGCCGGCTCTGGAGATCGTCAACGAGGATCTGCTGCACGGCATGAAGACGGTGGGGGAGCTGTTCGGGTCCGGCCAGATGCAACTGCCGTTCGTGCTGCAGTCCGCGGAGGTAATGAAGACCGCGGTCGGGTATCTCGAACCGCACATGGAGGCCTCTGACGACACCGGCGGCAAGGGCACGATCGTGCTGGCCACGGTGAAGGGCGACGTCCACGACATCGGCAAGAACCTGGTCGACATCATCCTGTCCAACAACGGGTACACGGTGGTCAATCTCGGTATCAAGCAGCCCATCACGAGCATCGTCGATGCGGCGCAGGAGCACCGGGCGGACGCGATCGGGATGTCCGGTCTGCTGGTGAAATCGACCGTGATCATGAAGGAGAACCTGGAGGAGCTGAACTCCCGCGGCATCTCCGAGACCTATCCGGTGCTGCTCGGCGGAGCCGCGCTGACCCGCGCCTATGTGGAGCACGACCTGGCCGAGATGTACCACGGCGACGTGCACTACGCCCGGGACGCCTTTGAGGGCCTGCGGATGATGGACACCATCCTGGCCCGGCGACGCGGCACGGTCCCGGACTCGGCGATGCCCAGCGAGCCGAAGCAGGATCTTGCCGAGCAGCGCAAGGCCGAGCGTAAAGCCCGCCGGGAGCGGTCGCTGCGGATAGCGGCCGAACGCGCGGCCAACGCCGTCCCCGAGGAGCCGTTCGTCGGACGCTCGGACGTGGCCGCGGACAATCCGGTGCCGGAGCCGCCGTTCTGGGGTGCGCGGGTGGTCAAGGGGATCGCGTTGGCCGAGTACGCGTCGATGATCGACGAGCGGGCCACCTTCCTGGGGCAGTGGGGCCTGCGCGCTGCCCGTGGGGGCGAGGGACCGTCGTACGAGGAGCTTGTCGAGACCGAGGGCCGGCCGCGGTTGCGGTACTGGCTGGACCGATTCGCCACCGAGGGGGTCCTCGAGGCGGCGGTCGTGTACGGCTACTACCGCTGCGTCAGCGCCGGGGACGACCTCATCATCCTCGACGACTCCGGTGCCGAGCGGACCCGGTTCAGCTTCCCGCGGCAACGCCGTGAGCGTCGGCTGTGCATGTCGGACTTCTTCCGCCCCAAGGACTTTGGTGAGGTCGACGTTATCGCCTTCGACATCGTCACTATGGGCAACCGGATCAGCGAGTATGCCAACGAACTGCTGGCCAAGAACGCCTATCGGGACTACCTGGAGGTGCACGGCCTGTCCGTGCAGCTGACCGAGGCGCTGGCCGAGCGATGGCATCAGCGGGTCCGCGGTGAGTTGCGTTTCGACGACGGTACGAACGCAGCGGCTGAGGATCCGGACGATCTGGAGTCGTTCTTCAAGCTGGGTTACCGGGGGGCTCGGTTCGCGTTCGGCTACCCGGCCTGCCCGAACCTGGAGGACCAGCAACAGCTCGTCGGCCTGCTCGAACCCGGACAGGTCGGCGTCGAACTGTCCGAGGAGTTCCAACTGCACCCAGAGCAGTCCACGTCGGCCATGATCGTGCACCATCCCGAGGCGAAGTACTTCAACGCTCGATGAGCGCCCCGGGTTCTGGCGGTTTTGACGGAAACCGCCAGGAAAGATTACTGCCGGCGGCGGTGCTCTTCGACCTCGACGGCACGCTGGTCGACAGCGAGCCGTTGTGGTTCGAGGCCGAGACGATGCTGGTCGGCGAGTACGGCCAGGACTGGGGGCCGGCGCAGGCCCGGCATCTGGTGGGTTGGTCGCTCTGGGATTCTGCGACTTACCTGCGCGAGGAGATCGGCGTCGACCTTCCCAACGCGGCGATCATCGACCGGATGCAGTCTCATGTCGTAGCCGGTGTGGCGAAGGCTCCTCCGTGGCGGCCGGGTGCGAAGGCCCTGCTGGCCGCGGTGCGTGCGGCTGGCGTGCCTACCGCGCTGGTGACGATGTCCTATCGGCAGATGACCGACACCATCGTGCGGGCCCTACCCGTCGGGTCGTTCGACACCGTTGTCAGCGGTGAGCAGGTCAGTCGAGGGAAGCCGTATCCCGACCCGTACCTGCTGGCCGCGGACCGGCTCGGTGTCTGCGCCACGGACTGCGTGGCGATCGAGGACTCGGTGACCGGAGCGACGTCGGCGCGGGATGCGGGCTGCGCGGTCCTGGTCGTACCGGCCGCTGCGTCGGTCGAGGGTTTGACCGGGGTGATCCTCCGGGAGAGCCTGCTCGGAATGTCGTTGGCCGGGCTGTCCGAACTCCTGCAGGAGCATCGGGCTGGCTTGGCCGAGCTCCGTTCGGTTCAGTCCGGCTCGGGCGCGGGGTCGTCCACCGGGATCGCCGCAACGGGATAGGCCGGAGGCGTGCCGCCCCAGGCTGGGCAAAGCGCCTGATAGTCACACCACGAGCACAAGCGGCTGGGGCTGGGCCGGAACTCCTGCTTGTCGATACTCGCCTGGATCGCGGCCCAGATCGCCCGCAGAGTGCGTTCAAAACGGTCGAGCTCGTCGGCGTCGGGTGCATACCTGAGCATGTCCTTGTCGCCGAGGTAGAGCAGCCGAAGTTGACGCGGCACGACTCCGCGGGTCCGGTAGAGCACCAAGGCGTAGAACTTCATCTGGAACAGCGCCTTGGCCTCGAAGGCCTCCCGCGGAGTTACGCCGGTCTTGTAATCCACAACTCGCAGATCGCCGTCGGCGGTCGCGTCCAGCCGGTCGATGATCCCGCGCAACACCGGGCCGTCGCCGAGATCGAACTCCACCATGAGCTCGCGGCCGATCGGTTGGATCCGGGTCGGATCCTCCAGGGTGAAGTAGGAGTCGAGCAGACCGGCGGCCGAGGTCAGCCAACTCCCGATCACGTCCTCGTCAGTTGCCGGATCGATCCCTGGAGCATCCGGAGGGGCGTCCTGTGCTGGGAGGAGAGGGGCGATCGGAGACGGAAGCTCCGGGGCCTGGCCGACCGAGCCCGTGGCCTGGGCCGTGGCCATGGCCCGATCGCGTAGTTCGGCGACAATCTGCTGGAGGTCGGGCTCGGCCTCGATCAGCTTGTCCCACTCGGCGGGGACCATCGACTTGGCTGCATCGGCCGTGCGTGCAGCCGCGGGCAGGTCGTACAGGCGCTCGAGCACGGCGTGCACGAGGGTGCCTCTGGCCGCGGCCGCCGAGGGGCGCTGGGGGAGCCGGTCGATCGTACGAAGCCGGTAGAGCAGTGGGCAGGTCTTGAAGTCTGCAGCCCGTGAGGGCGACAGCGACCGGGTCCGGGAATCGGTACTGAACGGCGCTGTCTGAATGGTCACATCCGCAGGGTAGGCGCGGCCACTGACAGCCGGCTGATCTGACGGGCGGTCCGTCTGGCCCCTGCTGCCGAGGAGGGTGGAGCGGAACCGAGGCCGGATCACCCATCCTGACCCGATCTACGGGCGCCGTAGATCGCGGTGGGATGACCTGTATGCAGGGCCCAGTAGCGGTCCCCGTAGGACCAGGGTCACCACTCGGTCGGGTAGTTTGACCAGCCCCGCGGCGCGGAGGGCCCCGGTGAGGATGTCGCGGTTGGCTCGCGCGGTGCGGGTGATGTTCGGTGCCGCGGTATAGCACCCGTTGTCGCTGGCTTCCGGGCTGGCGTTGACCGGGGTACACAGGTCGAGCTCGTGGCCCTCCTTCGTGCGGAGAGTGAGGTCGATCGCTGCGCCAGCGGAATGTGGAGCGATCTCGGGCGGCGAGACATAGCGGCTGGCCAGCTGGCGCAGAGTGTCCGCATCGAGGTCAGGTTGGGTCGCGACGAGTGGCTCGTCGCAGTCTTCGACGGGAATGTCGTTCAACAGGGGTCGGCCATCAAGACGATCTCGGTCACGCTGGCCAGTCTGTCAACAGCGACACAGGGCCCCCGGGGCAAAAGGGGAACTGCGCTAGATGCCTCGCGCCGAGGTGCTCGTACCATCTCCCCGGTGTCTGCAACCCCGGTCGAGCCGCCTCCCGGGCCGCCCGTCGATCGGCGGCACTTCGCGGTGGGGGATCGGGTCCAGCTGACCGACCCGAAGGGCCGGCTGCACACCGTCGTCCTCGAACCGGGCAAATCGTTCCACACGCACCGTGGCGCGATCTCCCACGACGACCTGATCGGGTACGACGAGGGCCGCGTGGTGATGTCCACCTCGGGAACCGGCTACCTGGCGCTGCGACCGTTGCTAGCCGACTATGTGCTGTCCATGCCACGCGGCGCCCAGGTGATCTACCCCAAGGACAGCGCCCAGATCTTGATGATGGGTGATATTCATCCGGGGGCGCGCGTGTTGGAGGCAGGGGCGGGCTCGGGAGCGCTGACCTGCTCGCTGCTGCGCGCCGTCGGCCCGACCGGAACGGTGATCTCCTACGAGCGGCGGGAAGAGTTCGCCGAAGTGGCACGTGCGAACGTGATCCGGTTCTTCGGCGAGGAGCCGGGGTCGTGGGATCTGCGACACGGTGATGTCGTCGAGGTGGGCGATGCCGAGGAACCTGACGTGGACCGGGTGATCCTCGATATGCTCGAGCCGTGGCAGGTGCTGCCGGCGATCGGCACCGTGTTACGTCCCGGGGGAGTATTGATCGGGTACGTCGCCACGGTCACCCAGCTCTCGACACTGGTCGAGGCTATGCGTGCCGAGGGCTCCTATGCCGAGCCGTCAGCCACCGAGACCCTGCTACGCCCCTGGCACGTGGTCGGATTAGCCGTACGCCCCGAGCACCGGATGGTCGGCCACACGGCCTTCCTCGTGATCGCCCGTCGACTGGCCGCCGGCGCGGTGCTCCCGACGCGCCAGCGCCGCGCAACCGGCGCAAATCGGGCGCGTACGGACGAGCCCTCGTAACGTCCGAAGCCTGGCACGCCATTACCTACCTTCGTTCGGACGTTGCGTTCCTCAGCGGGTGATCTTGGGAAGCACGTCGCGGCCGAAGGTTTCGATCCACTCCTTCTGGTTGCGCCCGACGTTGTGCAGGTACACCCGGTCGAAGCCGAGACCGACGAACCTCTGGATGTAGGCGCGGTGCACGTCAGGGTCTGCGGAGATGACCATCCGGCCTTCGAAGTCCTCCGGCCGGACCAGCTTGGCCATCTGCTCGAAGTCCAGCGGTGAACGGATGTCGGCTTTCGGGAACTTCATCCCGCCGTTGGGCCACTCTGTCATCGCATTGGTCAGCGCCTGCTCGTCGGTGTCAGCCCAACTCATGTGCAGCTGAAGAACTTTGGGCATCGAGTCTGGATCCTTCCCGGCCTCCTTCGCACCCTCGGCGAACTTTGCGAACAGTCCCTCGATCTTTTCGAGCGGGGCGCCGACGGTGATGATCCCGTCGGCGAACTTTCCGGTCTTCTTCGCGTTGATCGGCCCGGCGGTGGCCACCAGGATCGGCGGCGCCTTCTCTGGCATGGTCCACAACCGCGTCGTCTCCAGCTTGAAGAACTCGCCGTCGTGCTTGCAGTCCTTGCCCGCCGCGGAGGCCGTGAACAGCTTGTTGATCACCTCGATGGCTTCGAACATTCGCCGGGATCGTTCGCCGGCCTCGGGCCAGTAACCGGCGATGATGTGTTCGTTGAGCGCCTCACCGGAGCCGACGCCCAGCCAGGACCGGCCCGGATACATCGATTCCAGGGTGGCCGCGGCTTGAGCGATCAGCGCCGGATGGAAGCGGAACGAGGGACAGGTCACTCCTGGGCCGAAGTCACCGGCCGTACGCTCACCGACCGCTGCGAGCACCGACCACACGAAGGACGCCTGTCCCTGCTGGGGCACCCAGGGCTGGAAATGGTCGGCGGCCATGCAGCCGGAGAATCCGTGCTCCTCGGCCAGGGCGGTGAGCTCCACCGCCTCACCGGGCGCGAACTGCTCCAACATCGCCGCATACCCGAACGTCAAGTCCCTTGACATCAGAGCCAGACACCTCCAGTGCAAGCCGATTCCCCGCGCGCGTCACATCGTTGCGACCCGAACCGTGTATACCCTGACTTCTCGGCAGGCCAATCCCGATGCCGAGAAGAGAACGTGGGTGGAGGTGACAGCCATGACGAGCAGCGACGGGACACCGGCCTCACGAGCACGCCGCGAACGCGATGTGGCCAGCCTGGTCAGCCAAGTCTCCTTCCTGGAGGAAGAGGTGAACGCGCTGCGCCGCAGGGTCACCGATGCACCACGGCAGACCCGGGCACTAGAGGAGCGGCTGGCCGAAGCCGAGGGGCGGGCGAGTTTCCTTTCCGAGCGCAACGACCGGCTCGCCGAGACGCTGCGCGAGGCGCGGGAGCAGCTGCTCACCCTGCGCGAGGAGGTCGACCGACTGGCCCAACCGCCGAGCGGGTACGGCATCTTCCTCAACCGGCACGACGAGGAGACCGTCGACATCTTCACCGGCGGACGCAAGCTGCGGGTGTCGGTCTCGCCCAACGTGGACACCGACGGTCTCCTGCACGGCCAGGAGGTCATGCTCAACGAGGCGATGAACATCGTCGCCGCCACTGGCTTCGAGCGGGCCGGTGACGTCGTGATGCTCAAGGAGATTTTGCAGCCGGTCGAGGGCATTCCGGCCCGTGCACTGGTGATCGGACACACCGACGAGGAACGCGTCGTCTACCTCGCCGAAACCCTGCGCGAGGCGCCGCTCCGAATCGGTGACTCCCTGCTGCTGGAGTCCCGCTCGGGGTACGCCTACGAGCGGATACCCAAGAGCGAGGTCGAGGAGCTGATCCTCGAAGAGGTCCCCGACATCGACTACGGCGACATCGGGGGACTGGCCCGCCAGATCGAGCAGATCCGCGACGCCGTCGAGTTGCCGTTCCTGCACTCCGAGCTCTTCCGCGAGTACGAACTGCGCCCGCCGAAGGGCATCCTGCTGTACGGCCCGCCCGGCTGCGGCAAGACGCTGATCGCGAAGGCCGTCGCCAACTCGCTGGCCAAGCAGATCGCCGCCGAGCGGGGCGAGGGCGAGGGCCGGTCGTTCTTCCTGAACATCAAGGGCCCAGAACTGCTGAACAAGTACGTCGGCGAGACCGAGCGGCACATCCGGCTCGTCTTCCAGCGGGCCCGGGAAAAGGCCAGCGAGGGTACGCCGGTGATCGTGTTCTTCGACGAGATGGACTCGATCTTCCGTACCCGGGGCTCTGGAGTCTCCTCTGATGTGGAGAACACGATCGTGCCGCAGCTGCTGTCGGAGATCGACGGGGTCGAGGGCCTGGAGAACGTCATCGTGATCGGGGCCTCTAACCGGGAGGACATGATCGACCCGGCCATCCTGCGGCCCGGCCGGTTGGACGTGAAGATCAAGATCGAGCGCCCCGACGCCGAGGCAGCCCGGGACATCTTCACCAAGTACCTCACGACGACCGTGCCGATCCACGACGACGATCTCGGCGAGCACGGCGGCAACCCGGACGCGACGGTCGCGGCGATGATCCAGGGAGCCGTCGAGCGGATGTACGCCGAATTCGAGGAGAACCGCTTCCTCGAGGTCACCTATGCCAACGGTGACAAGGAGGTCCTCTACTTCAAGGACTTCAACTCCGGCGCGATGATCCAGAACATCGTGGACCGAGCGAAGAAGATGGCGATCAAGGACCACCTCGACTCCGGTGCCCGCGGCGTACGGATCGGGCACCTGATGACCGCCTGCATCGATGAGTTCAAGGAGAACGAGGACCTGCCCAACACCACCAACCCCGACGACTGGGCGCGGATCTCGGGCAAGAAGGGCGAGCGGATCGTCTACATCCGCACGCTGGTGTCCGGCGGCAAGGGCAGCGAGGCCGGCCGCGCGATCGACACGGTGAGCAACACCGGCCAGTACCTCTGACCGAGCCTGCTG
>JALZIL010000027.1 GCA_030860305.1 Actinomycetota bacterium | reverse complement strand
CGACTCCGAAGCGCTGCTCCTCGTCCACGATGACCAGGCCCAAGTCGTGGAACTTCGTGCTCGGCTGGAGCAGCCGGTGCGTGCCGATCACGATGTCGACGTTGCCCGCCGCGAGTTTCTCCAGCGTGTCGGTCTGTTGGGCCGCGGAGTTGAACCGGCTGACCATCGCCACGCTCACCGGGAACTGCGCCATCCGCTCGGAGAAAGTGGTGAAGTGCTGCTGGGCCAGCAGCGTGGTCGGCACCAGGATCGCCACCTGCTTGCCGTCCTGGGCTGCTTTGAACGCCGCGCGTACGGCGATCTCGGTCTTGCCGTACCCGACATCGCCGCAGATGACCCGGTCCATCGGGACCGGCTTCTCCATGTCGGCCTTGACCTCGTCGATGGCCGCGAGCTGATCCGGGGTCTCCACGTAGGGGAAGGCGTCCTCGAGTTCGTGCTGCCAGGCGGTATCCGGGCCGAAGGCATAGCCCGGGGTCGACATCCGGGCGGCGTAGAGCCGGATGAGTTCGGCGGCGATCTGCTTGACCGCCTTGCGCGCTCGGCCCTTGGTCTTTGCCCAGTCCGAGCCGCCCAGGCGACTCAACGACGGTGACTCGCCCCCGACGTACCGGGTGAGCAATTCGAGGGAGTCCGTCGGTACGAACAGCCGGTCGCCGGGCTGTCCCCGGCGCGACGGGGCGTATTCCAGGATCAGGTACTCCCGTTCACCGCCGTTGATCGTGCGCCGGATCATCTCGACGTAACGCCCGATGCCGTGCTGGTCGTGCACGACGAAGTCGCCGGGCTGCAGTTGGAGAAGGTCGACGGGATTGCGCCGCCGCGAGGGCAGCCGGCGCATCTCCTTGGTCGAGGTCCCCCGCTGCCCGGTCAGGTCGCTCTGGGTGATCAGGGCCAGCTTGAGCTGGGTGGACCGGAACCCCTCTTCCATCTCGGCCTGGGCGATGTAGACCACGCCCGGGCTCAGATCAGCCGGCAACTCCGGTGCGATCGAGACCGCGAGGCCGGCGGCGGTGAGCTGCTCGGCGGCGCGCTGGGCCGGACCGGGACCGGCGAAGGCAAGCACTACCCGCCAGTCGTCACCCACCAGTTCGGCCGTCTCCCGCAGCGCCGTCTCGAGGTCGCCCCGGTAGCGGACGGCCGGGGTCGCCTGCAGGCGGATCACGCGCCCGCCATGGACGACGGGCTCGGCGGTATCCGGGATCTGCTCGGCGTTCTCGGTCCCCAGCGCGCCCACTGTGGACCACAGCAGCCCGCGCTTGATGGCCTCGACGCGGGTGTCCTCCAGTGATCTCAGTGCCGAGCCGCTGAGGTCCAGGGGCGAGCGCCCGCCGCCGGCCGCGTTCGACCAGGACGCCTCCAGGAACTCCTCGGAGGTACGAACCAGCTCCCCTGCCCGGGCAGTGACGCGCTCGGGCTCACAGACCAGGACATGTGATCCCTGCGCAAGCAGGGAGACCAGAGCAACCATCGGGCCCTCGACCAGGAGCGGGGTGAGGGCCTCCATCCCTTCGATCGCCCGGCCGTCGGCGACCGCGTCGAGCATCTCGGTCAGGTCGGGGTAGTCAGCTGCCAGTTCACCGGCCCGGCGGCGTACGTCGTCGTTGAGCACCAGTTCCCGACACGGCGGAGCCACCAACCGCTCCACCTTGGTGTCCAGCGATCGCTGGTCACTGGCCGAGAACGGGCGCAGCTCCTCGACCTCATCGCCCCAGAACTCGACCCGGATCGGGTGTTCCTCGGTGGGCGGGAAGACGTCCAGCAGACCGCCGCGCACGGCGAACTCGCCGCGCCGCTCGACCAGTTCGACCCGGGTGTAGGCGGCATCGACCAGCCGCCGGACCACTGTCTCGAGTTCGATGCTCTGCCCGGCGACCAACTCGACCGGCTCGAGGTCGGCCAAACCCGGTGCCATCGGCTGCAGGAGGCTGCGGGCCGGGGCCACGATCACCCGCAGCGGGTCGTGCGGCGCCGGATGGACCAGCCTGCGCAGCACCGCCAGTCGGCGACCGACAGTGTCAGCGCGCGGTGAGAGCCGTTCGTGCGGCAGGGTCTCCCAGGCCGGGAATACTTCGACCTGGCGGTCGCGCAACAGGCAGCGCAGTCCGGCGGCCAGGTCGTCGGCCTCCCTCGAGGTTGCCGTCACGGCGAGTACGGGACGCCCGGCGCCGCCGCGTTCGCGTTCGCCGGCGACCGCTGCGACCGCGAGCGGGTTCATGGCGGTGATGGTCTGAACGTCCACCCCGGTACGGCGGGCGGCCTCGGCCAGGTCTCGCCCGTCGCCATCGGCGAGTACGGCCTCGAGCAGCCCGGACAGCGGCACTGGTTCCTCTCATGGGGATGATGGCGCGCC
>JALZIL010000024.1 GCA_030860305.1 Actinomycetota bacterium | reverse complement strand
TGCGGTAGCCTTTGCGACGCGACGCCGACGGCTCGAGCGCCCATCGCCGTCATTCCCCTGTAGCTCAATTGGCAGAGCACGCGACTGTTAATCGCGGGGTTGTTGGTTCGAGTCCAACCGGGGGAGCTGCGGTCAGCGATCGACTCAGCGCGCCGCCAGGCCAACTGTGATCGAGCCAGTTGGAGAGCGCCTAAACTGCCCGGCGGGGCGGTAGCTCAGTCGGTCAGAGCAAAGGACTCATAATCCTTCGGTCCTGGGTTCAAGTCCCAGTCGCCCCACGGACCTCATGTATTCCTTCGGTTGATACGGGACGTTTGGGCTTCGGTTGATGCCGGACGGTGTTTCGGCTGATGGGTTACACCTGCTTCGGATGATTGGTGACACTCCGGTTCGATGAGGGAGTTGTCTGTGGCTGAGCAGCGGTATGAGGCCGTGCGGGCGGTGATCGCCGACGGCGAGACGTGACGGATGTGGCGGCCCGTTTCGCCGGTGGCGCCTAAGACGGTGCAGCGCGAACAACGAGGAGAAGTCCGAAAGAAGCGAGCGTCGATTCCCGGCGGTCGCCGTACTCTGCAAACCAGTGTCACCGATCAACCGAATTAGATCTGTCACCCATCACCCGACCCTGCATGCTCTCCTCGGGTATCCGCTACTGGGTTCGCAGCGGTAGGTTCCGATCACCGTCCGTAGCCGCTGGGTGCACCAAGTCGGGGGTCGTCATGACATTTCCGGGCTTTGAACTGTTAGGCCGTGTGGCCGAAGGCTCCACCGGGGTCGTTTGGCACGCGCGCCAGGTGGAACTCGACCGGCAGGTGGCGATCAAAGAGCTCAGCCCCGCACTCCGCAAAACACCTGGTTTCTTGGAGCGTTTCCGCGCCGAAGCCCAGACGCTGGCCCTACTCGATGATCCGCATGTTGTCCGGGTCTATGACTACGTGGAGGAGCCAGAGAGGGCCTATCTGGTGCAGGAGTGGGTGGACGGCGCCCCGCTGTCAGGGGTCCTAGCCCAGCACGGCAGGCTCACCCCGGAACAAGGGCTGGGGGTGCTACGCGGCGGTTTGATCGGCCTGGCCCATGCCCACCAGCGTGGCCTGGTGCACCGTGATGTGAGCCCGGCCAACATCCTGCTCGACCGGGCCGGGACCTCCAAGCTGGTCGACTTCGGTCTGGCCGCCCCTACCGACCAGGGCATCACCCCAGGCGCGGCCACCTCGGTGGGGACCCCGGCCTTCGCCAGCCCCGAAGCCGTCACCGGTGCGCCGATGACCACCCGCAGCGACGTCTACTCCGCCGCCGCGGTGCTGTTCCTGCTACTCAGCGGACGGCTTCCCTACCCCGGCGACGTCGCCCATGTGCTGCAGGCCCACACCAGCGCAGCGGTCCCCAGGATGGACGGCCACGGGCCGCACCTGGCCGACTTGCTCAGCCGAGCCATGGCCAAAAATCCCGCCGAGCGACCAGCAGATGCAGCAGCGTTCCTCGCCGAACTCGAGCAAGCAGCAACCGAACGCTACGGCGCCGGCTGGCTCAACCGCTCCTCAGTAGCCGGCTTGGTCACCACCGCCGCCGCAGCCGGTGGGACCGCCGCCCTCACCGCCACCAGCACCGGCGCCACCGCCGCCGCACCCACCGCACCCGCGACCGCTCAGACGATCGCCTACGGCGCCGCCGCCAGCACCCCCACCACCACCATCCCCGCGACCGCGCAACTAGCCAGCACCGGCATCCGCACCGGCGCCCGCATCCTCGGCGTGCCAATCGCCGCAGCCATCGCCATCGTCCTGATCCTCATCGCCGCAATCGCGGCCACCGTGGTCGTTGTCACGACCAGCAATGACCAGCCACCGACTGCGGCCGAAGCGGAAGGGGTAACCGAGGCCGGTAGCGAAGCCGCCTCCGCGGCACCGCCGGTTCCCGCCTTCCACGGCAGCTACGCAGTGACCATCACGTACACCGCAACGCAGGGGAGCGCCCCCGACCAGGTCGGCTACATTGAGCAGCTCACCTGGCAGGTCACCTCAACATGCCCGGCCGGACCGTGCGACGTGACGATCAACAAGGGTTACGGCCTGCCGTTTGCTTATGCCTACGCCGGCGGCGTATGGACCCCGGAACCACCCACGATTGAGCTTTCGTGCTCGATCGGTGGAACCATCACCGTCACCCGCACTGGGTCGCTTCAACCCATCGACGCCTACGACCCGGACAGCGGAAGCCCGATATTGGCATTGTCGGGATCTGGGTCGGACACGTACACGACCGGATGTCTTGGCGAGGGTGCCGGGCACCTCGAATACACCGTAGAAATGACCCGCATCGGCGATTGACCGGTCAGGTCCAGTGCTGTCAGTCCCTCAGTCCCAGGATATTCCGTGCCACAGTGCTCACCTGAATGCCGCCAAATCCGTTGATTCGCATAGCGTTCGGGCGTCCCTAGTGCGGGACTATCTCGACTCAGAGCGGCAGGCCGGCGACAGCATCCGTACTTGCCGAACGCCACCTCCGGCGTGATCGCCATGCGTCTCCACCCCCGGCGCTGGTCTGCGTGTCGTTGCGCGGGCGGGTGATGGCGGTCGCAGCGTAGATACCCTTTACGCTCAAGGCGGGCCATTGAGTAGGAAAGGACTATAGGGGTTACGGTCCCGGAATCGTTGCGGCACAAGCGCATTCGCACAGCGCTAACGGGTCGAGACCTCATAATCCTTCGGTCCTGGGTTCAAGTCCCAGTCGCCCCAGGGTAAAAGTGTATTACTCCGCCTGATGCTTGACGTTGGGTCTTCGGGTGATGGGCGACGTTGACCTGCCCCCGGTTTCCCGGCAGGGGTCGCATGCCTGGCTGGCTCGGTATGAGCGGGCGGGGTTGGACGGTCTTGCCGACAGTTCGCATCGGCCTGTTTCCTGCCCGCATCAGATGTCGGCGGTCCTGGAGGCGGCGGTGCTGGAGCTTCGTCGGGGCCATCGGTGGTGGGGTCCGCGGCGGATCCGGCATGAGCTGATGCGCCGGGAGCCGGATCTGGTGGCCGCCTGGGGTGCCCCGAGTGAGTCGGGATTTATCGGGCTCTGGTGCGGGGCGGGTTGGTGGAGGCCTCGGATCGGCGGGGGCGAGCGGAGAAGTGACGGCGGTGGGAACGGGCCGCGCCGATGGAGTTGTGGCAGTTCGATCTGGTCGATGCGGGCGCCGGCCCGGGGGGCAGTGAGTTCCACCCAGATTAGGCGTTGCGCACAAGTGAGCGCGTTGTCAAGCTGCGCGTAGTCCAGCAGACGGGGCGTTGGAATAGCTGGTCGACCCGGAGCTGACCGTCGTGACCGCCACACCGAGTCAGATACAGCCGCCTCTACAGCCGCAGCGACTGGCGCGGCGC
>JALZIL010000015.1 GCA_030860305.1 Actinomycetota bacterium | reverse complement strand
TGGGAGTGACACAGCAGGTACCAGCGCCCGTGGCGGACGACGACTGCCCAGGGGTCGACCTCGGCCTCCCATTCGTAGCCGGACTCACTCCGGTAGGTGACCAGGACGCGACGTCGGGCCGCGATCGCAGCGACCAACGCGCTGGCGGTGGCGGGATCTGGACGGGCGGAGCGTCGTACGGGCGCAGTTGACGCGTGCTCTCGCAGCGCAGCCGCCTGCCGGCCGATGCTCTCGGGCAGCGCCCGAATGACCTTGCCCAGGCCAGAGCCCACCAGGTCGTCGACGTCGGCGGCCGCCGGTTCGCCATCGAGCACCGCCATGACCAGACCCAGTGCCTCGGCCTCGGTGAAGACGACCGGAGGCAGCCGCGTCCCGCGCCCGAGCCGGTATCCGCCGTACGGGCCCCGGGCTGACTCGACGGGGATGCCCGCCTCGCGAAGGATCCCGACGTACCGGCGAGCGGCCCGCTCGGTGACACCCAACCTCTCTCCCAGTTCGTCGGCCGTAGCGCCGGGCCGGGTCTGGAGGATCTCGAGTGCACGCAGGGCTCGTGCAGTCGGGCTGAACTCAGGGCGCACAGATGCAGATTACCGACGTCCCGAGATGAACCGGAAGCAGAACGTCCGGAACCGGTCCTAGCGTGCTTCCATGACCGAATTCTGCGAGCAGGACCTCAGCGGAGCGCGCTTCGAGCGGGTGAGCCTTCGGGACGCCACCTTCAGCCAGGTGTTCCTCAACGACGCCCGCATGCACAGAGTGGACCTCACCGGAGTGCAGATCCGCGACGCGCTGCTCAAGGGAAGCCGCATGCGCGGCGTCGAGCTCGTCGACGTCGACATCTACGGCGAGCTGCGGAACGTCATCGTGAACGGTGTCGACATCGCGCCGCTGGTCGACGCCGAGCTGAACCGTCGGATGCCCGAGCGGGCAGGGATGCGCCCCGAGGACAGCGACGGCTTTCGTGACGCGTGGGTGATCCTGGAGCGGCTGTGGGAGGGCACCGTGGAGCGCGCTAGGACGTTCAGCGAAGCGGACCTGCACCGCAGCGTCGACGACGAATGGTCCTTCATCCAGACCCTGCGGCACCTCAACTTCGCCAGCGCCTGCTGGGTGGACCGAATGATCCTCGGAATCGTCAACCCGTGGCGCACCCTGGACCTGCCGTGGGACGAGGCACCCCCCTGGGACGGCTTCCAGTGGGAGCGCGAGGCCCGACCCTCGCTCGACGAGGTGCTCGCCCTCCGCGGCGAACGCCAGGCCACCGTGCGTACGGTGCTGACGGCGCTCACAGACGAGCATCTCGCCTCCCGGGTGACGTGCACCGAGCCCGGCTGGCCGCAGGAGCAGGACTTCCCCGTCAAGGAATGTCTCCGCATCGTCCTCAACGAGGAATGGGAGCACCGGCTCTACGCCGAACGTGACCTGACCCTCCTGGAGAAACAGAGCTGATCATGGACATCCTGCTCATCGCTGGCCTGTGGCTCGACGGATCCTCATGGGACGCTGTGGTGCCCGAGCTCGAACGTCTCGGCCACCGCCCCGTACCGCTCACCCTCCCGGGCCAGGGCGACGGCGCTACGTCGGCCACACTCGACGACCAAGTGGCAGCGGTGCTCGCCGCCGTGGACTCAGCCCCCGAGAAGCCCATGGTGGTGGGGCATTCCGCTGCGAGCACCCTGGCTTGGCTGGCCGCCGACGCGCGACCGGAGAAGGTGGCCAAGGTCGCCCTCATCGGCGGCTTCCCGTCCGCCGACGGGGACACCTACGCCGACCTCTTCGAGCACAAGGACCGCGCCGCCATGCCATTTCCCGGCTGGGGCCCATTCGAGGGCCCGGACTCTGCTGACCTCGACGAGGCTGCCCGGCGCAGCATCGAGTCTGCCGCGATCCCCGTACCCGAAGGCGTCACCAGGGGCGTGGTGCGCCTGACGGACCAGCGACGGTACGAAGTACCGGTTGTGCTCGTGTGTCCCGAATTCACTCCCGCCCAGGCGCGGGAGTGGATCGACGCCGGCGACGTACCCGAGCTGGCCAAGGCCAAGCACCTCGACTTCGTGGACATCGACTCCGGCCACTGGCCCATGGTCAGCAAGCCAACCGAACTCGCCCGGCTGCTTGCTGCAGCAGCTGTCGAGGCCTGACATGGCGCAGCCGGAGGCCGGATCGGGCTCGACGATGTC
>JALZIL010000004.1 GCA_030860305.1 Actinomycetota bacterium | reverse complement strand
CTGGTCAGCGACGAGAGCTGGCGTGCCGTGCCCGCCCCGTGGGTGCCCAATCGCTGGGCCACCATGCACTCCTTTCCTCCCGAGGTGGTGGACGGCCGCAGGACCCCGCAGGGCCTGCACGACGCAGCCGTGATCGGCTCCGGGTGGCCCGGCGCCGTGATCCTGTCCGGTCAACTCGCCGGTACCGTCCTCGATCGTCCGCCCGCAGCGCCGTACATGAGCCCGCAGCGCCGGAGGTTGCCACAGCTGACATCCGTGCCGCTGTCCCCCGACCGTCTCTGCGAGGGGACGACGGTCAGCGCGGACGTGCAGGACCACCCCGCCGACACGTGGCACACCGTGCATGCGGCGGCGGATGGTGACCGCGTGGTGTCGGTGTGGGACGTGGGCCACCTGACGCTGGGCCACGTACGGCTGCAGCTGCACGGGGATCCGGGCACCGCGGCCGGCACCGAGGTCGACGTGGTCGTCGGTGAAGACTTGGGTCCGGACGGCCTTCCGGAGATCCGACCGCGCAATTGGGCGGCCCGACTCATCCTGGGCGAGTCAGCCGATCAGGAAGTCAGCTTCTTCGACCCGGTCGGTCTGCGCTATCTGGCCGCCCATCATGTTCCGGGGCTGAGCGTCTCGCTTGCGGTCGACGAGGCCATCTATCCACGCCCCGAAGGGGCCAACTTCGACTGCGACGACGTCCGATACAACGATCTCTGGCGGGCCGGGGCACGCACGGTGGATCTGTGTTCGACCGACGCCTTCATCGACTGCCCGGGCCGCGAGCAGCGTGCCTGGATCGCGGACTCCTACGTACAGATGCTGGTGTCCTACGTCACGAATCCCGATTGGGAACTCATCCGGCACCACCTGACGCTGACCTCGCGTAGCCGGCACCCCAGCGGTCTGCTGGCTGCGGCGGCGGCCTGCGACTTCGCCCGCGTGGGTCTGACCACCCCGGACTACTCGCTGCACTGGATTCGGGCGCTGGCTGCCTACTGGAGGCAGTCCGGCGACGAGACATTCGTTGCAACTCTGCGTCCGGTCGCCGAAGGAATTCTCGAGCGGTACGAGGCCCAGCGCGGGTCCAGTGGCCTGCTCGAGGACTTTCCCGGATGGGTGTTCCTCGACTGGGCTCAGGTCGGGCGCGACAGCATCACCGGTGCGCACGACGCCCTCCACGCCGCAGCACTCGAGGCCTACGCCGAGTTGCCGGGCGCTCACCCGGTGACTGATCTCATCGCCCGCACCCGCGACGCCTTCGAGGCCCTGTGGGACACCGACCGCCAGGTCTATGTCGACGCGCAGGGTGCCGGCGGGCGGAGTCGCCGGATCAGCCAACACACCAACGGTTTGGCGCTACTGGCCGGCATAGTGCCGACGGAGCGAGTCGCGGGACTGATCGACCTCGTCGCCGATCCGGCCAACTCGCCGTTGGCCGGGCGCCTGGTGACTACCCTGACTCCGGCGGATCTGCACGGCACACCCGATGTGGCACAGCGCATTCTGCGCTTCCAGTACGAGGCTCCGCCCGACTTCGACGCGGAGCGTGACGTGGTGGCTGCTCAGCCGTGGTTCTGCCGGTTCCTGCACGAGGCCTACGCGCGGCACGACCGTCGGGAGCACATCCTGCGCAGCCTCCTGCGGTGGGAGTTGCACCCGGGCGACGGAACGTTGCAGGAGTTCTGGAGCGCCGAGGCGGGCCGTTCCAGCCGCTGTCACGGCTGGTCGGCCAGCCCGACCTACGACCTGACCACCTACGTGCTCGGCGTAGGTCCACTCGAGCCGGGATATGTCCGGGCCGTCGTCGACCCCTGGCTCGGGCCGCTGTCCCACGCGTCCGGGCGGATCCCCACCCCGTTCGGCTGGTTGGCCGTCACGGTGCGGGCCGCGGAGATCGAGTTGGACGTGCCAGCCGGAATGGTGGTGCACGCGCTCGGCCGGGAAGTCGGTTCCGGGAAGCATCGCCTCTCCGCCGGGGACTAGCATCCGCACATGCGGCAGGCTCGGGCGGTGGCGGCGGAGGAGACGGCAAAGCCCCCGCGGTATCCCATCAATTCCGTCGACAACGCGCTGAAGCTGCTCCTGATGTTCCGCGAGACGCAGCTGATCCGGGTCTCTGAAGCCAGCGCCGCGCTCGACGTGGGCCGCTCCACGGCGCACCGCCTGTTGGCGATGCTCGAGTACCACGGCTTCATCCAGCAGGATGCCGCGACCAAGGCCTACCGGTCCGGTCCCGCGCTCACCGAGATCGGGCTGGCGATCGTTCGCTCCATGGACATCAGGCAACAGCTACGGCCGCATCTCGAGCAACTGCGTGACGACCTGGGCGAGACCGTGCACCTGATGGTGCTGCAAGGAACGGAGTCGCTGTTCCTCGACAGCGTGGAGAGCTTCAAGGCCCTGCGCACGAGTTCCCGGATCGGCCGCAGCTATCCAGCGCATGCGACCTCCGGTGGGAAGGTGCTGCTCGCGGAACTAACACCAGAGCGCCTGGCCGAACTGTATCCGGCAGGGAAGCTCACAGCCGGCTCGCCGAAGACCAGGACCGACCTGGAGCGCGAACTCGACCTTGTACGCAAGCGCGGGTACGGCAGCAACCGAGGCGAGACCGAGCCGGACGTGGCAGCGGTGGCGGTAGCGATCCGGAGTGCCTTCGGGAGGCCGACGGCGGCCATTGCTGTGTCAGCGCCAGTGTCGCGGCTCAGCGA
>JALZIL010000002.1 GCA_030860305.1 Actinomycetota bacterium | reverse complement strand
AGGGAGTGCGACGTGAAGTACATGATCATGATGTTCGGGAGCGCGGCCGGGATGATGGAAACCCAGTCGCGGGAATGGATCCTGGAGATGATCGAGTTCATGCATCAGCTCGACAGCGACCTCCGGGAGGCCGGTGAACTCGTCTCTTCCGACGGACTCGCTGATGGAACCCAGGCAAAGACCGTCACCTTCCAGAACGGCACCACCGTGGTGACGGACGGCCCGTTCGCCGAGTCGAAGGAGTCGGTCATCGGGTTCTGGATCGTGGACGTCGAGAGTGCGGCGCGCGCGGTCGAGATCGCCTCGCGAGTCGTGGCATTCACGCACGGGCCGATCGAGGTACGACAGGTCATGGACGCACCGCCGGAAGTGTGAGAGCCGACGCGCACACCGAGGACCTGCTGCGCCAGCTTGCGCCGCAGATCCTCGGCTCGCTGATCCGGCGGCATGGTCAGTTCGACGCCTGCGAGGACGCCGTACAGGAGGCTCTGCTCGCTGCGGCCCGGCAGTGGGCCGAGCACGGTCTACCGGACGATCCACGGTCCTGGCTGATGACCGTCGCCTCCCGACGGCTGGTCGACCTCTGGCGTAGCGAGAGCGCCCGCCAGCGTCGTGAGGAGGCGGCCGCCGCGCTCGAACCGCCGAATTCACCGGAACCATCCGACCAGGACGACACACTCCGGCTGTTGTTCATGTGCTGCCATCCGTCGCTGACCGTCGCGTCCCAACTCGCCCTGACCCTGCGCGCGGTAGGCGGATTGACCACAGCGGAGATCGCTCGGGCCCTTCTGGTCCCCGAGGCGACCATGGCCCAGCGGATCAGCCGGGCCAAGCAGAGCATTAAAGCCGCGGGCCTGGCCTTCGCGTTGCCGCCCGAGACCGAGCGCGACGACCGGCTCCGCGTCGTCCTGCACGTGCTGTACCTGCTCTTCAACGAGGGCTACACAGCGAGCTCGGGAGCAACCGTGCACCGGGGCGAGCTGACCACCGAAGCAGTGCGGCTGGCTCGCCTACTCCACCAGCTGATGCCACAGGAAGCCGAGGCGGCCGGACTGCTCGCACTCCTGCTGTTGACCGACGCCCGCCGAGCAGCGCGTACCGACGCCGAAGGATCCTTGGTCCCACTGGCCGATCAACGCCGCGAACTCTGGGACCGGTCCCTGATCGATGAGGGCATAGCCCTGATCACCCGGACGCTCGGCGGAGCACCCGTCGGGCCTTACCAGGTCCAGGCGGCGATCGCTGCGGTGCACGACGAGGCGCCCACCGACGCAGGGACGGACTGGCCGCAGATCTTGGCGCTCTACGAGGTACTCGAACGGATCTCGCCGGGGCCGATCGTGACGCTCAACCGCGCCGTGGCCCTCGCCACGGTCGACGGGCCCAGGGCCGGACTCGCCCTGCTCGGGACGCTGGATGGAGACGACCGGATGACCCGTACCCACCGGCTGGACGCGGTACGGGCACACCTGCTCGAACTGGCCGGCGAACCAGTTGCGGCCCGCGAGTCCTACTTACGGGCAGCGCGCGCAACCGCAAGTCTTCCCGAGCAGCGCTACCTCGCCCTGCAAGCCGCGCGGCTGCATTAGCCGGTGTGCCCGGCCTTCGGCGGCCCGAGCACCGAGGGTGGTGGTGGCAGAAATGGTGACGGCGCTGGCGTTGGCGGGACGGCCAGCGGGCTGCGCCGGACGAACCAGCCGCGGCCATTCATCTGCAGCACCAGCTGTGACCCGCGGTGCATCTGCCACTGCAGGAAAACCGTTCCAAGTTGGCCCGAGCGGGTGGACGGCTGGGCGTCGGTCACGGTGAGGATGGCGGCCAGTTCGTCGCCGGCGTACACCGGCGCGAACCAGCGCAGGTTCTCCATCCCCGGTGAGGTGTCGGCTGCCGCCCGGACCAGCACGGCGTCGACGTACATCCGCATGAGCGCGCTGACGGTGAAGAAGCCACTGGCGATCAACCGCCCCCAGGCAGAGGCCTCCGCCCGCGCTCGGTCCACGTGGTACCACTGCGGGTCGAAACGCTGAGCGAAGGCGACCATCTCCGCCTCGTCCACGACGAGGGTTCCGAGTTCGAAGACCCGGCCGGGTGTGAAATCTTCGAAGTAGATGTCGGGTTCGACTTGGGAGGACACGGCCACCACCGTGACACAGCCCCCGCACCTCGCGCGTGTGACCCCAACATCGGCCGTCAAGAATCAGGTGGCGATCAGCCGGAAAGCCCAGCCCGTTTCAGCTGCGAGCTGCACGCCAGATTCGACGTGAACGCGCAACTCAGCGGCCGAC